>JBIKMQ010000014.1:0-11775 GCA_044359215.1 Candidatus Chromulinivoraceae bacterium | reverse complement strand
GCCCAATTCGGGCGTGTCGGATGGATGGTCGTTGGTCATGTCGTGGGTGGGTGTTGTGACCGCCTCAGGCGGGGGGATGGTTCCGGTCGCCCTCCGGGCTCCCTTCACCATCCCCCCGCCTGCCACCTCGTAGCGTATTGGATTCCACCTGTCAGGTCACGGACTCAGCAACGGCGCGGCCCCGTTGAAGCGCCGCCGAGGCAATCAAACGCGCCCTTGAGGCCAAGCTCTCCGCGCTCGATTGAGCGCGGCCCCGTTGAAGCGGATTCGACCAGGAAACCGGATCCGGCGGATTCGCCGGCTCTCCGCGCTCGATTGAGCGCGGCCCCGTTGAAGCCAGGAGTACAGCCAACGCTATGCTGTGGCGATGGAGCTCTCCGCGCTCGATTGAGCGCGGCCCCGTTGAAGCCACACATTGGCGCGCCGCCTTGCAAAGCGCATCCTACCCAGGTTTTGCGGCTAGGATTTGAGGCTTGGGTCCCTCGCGACCCAATCGCGGGAATTCGCCCCCTCCCACCCCAACCCCGTGAGGACGGTCTGGCCGCGGGAAAGGGATCCCTTGGGGGGGCTGCTTGGATTGGGTTCGGAGAGTGCCCCGGATTGGCGGTCTGGTTAGGCGATGGCGTGCCCGACGCCAACAACCCCCGTGGTGAATCGCGTCCACCGATCTGCCCCGTCACGACTCCTCGAAACAGACAGCCGGCAAGGGATGCACCAGAACCGGAGGAAACCTTCCCTAGCCGAGGAGAATTCCAGGCTCGTGACATCCGTCAACACCCCTGACTTTGGCGGCGTTGTTGTAACTGGGTGTTGTAACTTTTGGCCTTCCGTTGCGGAAAGCCCGTAAAACCGAAGATGGTCGGGGCGGTGAGATTTGAACTCACGACCTTCTGAACCCCATTCAGACGCGCTACCAAGCTACGCTACGCCCCGACCAGGTGCCCTTGCGAGCGGGCGAATCATCCAGAAAGCACCCAGCCGGAGCAACAGATTCTTCGGGCGATTCTTCCGCGCCGGTTCGGTCATGACCACCATCACGCCCGCCGGCTTCATCCCCGAACGAGGAGCAGGGGCGGAGCCGGGAGTGCGCGCCAAGGCCGATGATCAGAGCGGCTCGGCGATGAGGTCGTAGTCGGTGTGGCCGATGACGCGGACCTTGCAGAACTTCCCGATGGGCACCTTGCCCCGGATGTACACGCGGCCATCGATGTCCGGCGCGTCGGCCTCGCCCCGGGCGATGGTGTAGCGCCCCTTCAGGGCCAGGGCACCGGTGTCCTCTCCCCGGATGAGCCCGTGCTCCCACGAGCTGATGTTCGCCTTGGCCAACTCCTTGGCCGACGCCTCGCCCTCGGTGAGCACCTTGAGGGTGCGACCGACGAAGCCCTCGGCCACGCCCACCGCCACGCGATGCTGCGCGGCCATGGCCTGCTCGCGGCGCTTCTGGCGGGTCTTGAGCGCGACCTGCTGTTCCATCTTGCCGGCCACCGTTCCGTCCTCGCGGCTGTAGGCGAAGATGCCCAGGCGCTCGAAACGGGTCTCCTCGATGAAGTCGGTCAGCGTCTTGAAATGGGCGGCACTCTCGCCGGGGAACCCGACGATGAAGGTCGTGCGCAAGGCGATGCCCGGGATGCCCGCCCGGATGCGGGCGATCAGGTCGCGGATGTACTGGCCGGAGGTCTCGCGGCGCATGCGGGCCAGCATGTCGTCATGAATGTGCTGCAGCGGCATGTCCACGTACCGGGCGACCTTCGGGCATTCGGCGATGGTGCGGATCAGTTCGTCGGTCCAGTGGGCCGGGTGGGTGTAGAGCAGCCGGATCCAGAAATCGCCCTTCAGCGCGTTCAACTCGCGCAGCAGCGTGCACAGGGTGGTCGCGTCGACCGGCAGGGCCTGGGTGGCGGCCTTGAAGCGTTCGGGTGACGAGATGGCCCGGCTGTGGTTCGGGCGCAGGTCGAGGCCGTAATAGGTCGAATCCTGCGAGATGAGGTTCAACTCGCGGACGCCGTCGGCGATCAGCGCCTTGGCCTCGGCCACGATGTCGGCCTGGGCCCGGCTGCGGTGGGAGCCGCGCATCCGGGGGATGATGCAGAAGCTGCACGGATGGTTGCAGCCCTCGGCGATCTTCATGTAGGCGAAGTGCTTCGGCGTGAGGCGGAACCGCGGGGTCTCGAACTGCGGGATGTAGTTCGGCCGGACCGTGACATCGACCGAAGGGGCCGCCGGCTGGGACGCCGCGGCGGTCAGGGCGATGCGGCTCTTGCCGAAGCGGTCGGTGCCGCGGAGGGCGGTCTCGGTCGTGTGGTCGTGGGCCGGGGCCTGCTTCTCCAACTCCTTCAGGCGCCCCTTCACGCGGGCGCCCTTGGACTCCTCCGGCGAATCGGACCCGGAACCCACCCGCGAGGCGCGCTTGGCGATGGCCTCGTCCACGAGCGACCCCACGCGCTCCACCTGGTCGATGCCCATGAACACGTCGACCTCGGGCATGAGCTTGGGCAATTCGTCGCGATAGCGCTGGGGCATGCAGCCCGAGACGATGAGCGCCTGGCCCCGGTGCGAGGCCTCGCGCAGCGCGTTGTGCTCGAGGATGGTGTCGACCGACTCCTCCTGCGCGGCGTCGATGAAGGAGCAGGTGTTGACGATGACCGCGTCGGCCTGCGAGGCGTCGTTGACGATCTCGATGCCCTCCTTGAGCAACGATCCGAGCATGATCTCGGCGTCCACCAGGTTCTTGGCGCACCCCAGGGAGATGAGTCCCACGCGGCGGGGACGGGAGGCGGGCGGCTTGGGCGGGGTCGGCTTCTTGCTCACAGGGCCGGGAGGCTACCGATCCGGGCCGAAGGCCAGCAATCCCGCAGAATGATCCTGCCGGGGGCACCTCGAGGGGCGCACGCCCTGGGTCCATGACCCGATCCCGTCGTGGGCCCGTCGCCGGACCCGGCCCCTCATTGGCGCTCGTATTCGCCCTGGTTGACCCGCTTGAAGACCGTGAATCCGGCCTTCTTGGCGTCGGTCGTGGACAGGGGCTTGAGATGGTGCGGGGTGCTGAAGCCCGAGATCACCTTGCGGATGGGCTTCCGGCAGGCCGGACAGGCGTTGAGCTCGGGCGCGGTGATCGGGCGGCGCAGCGTGAAGCGGCCGCCGCAGGCGGCGCAGTTGCCATCACACAATTCGTATTCGTACAGGGGCATGGGTCGGGGACTTCCGGGGCGCGGACGCCCGGGCTGCGATCCGTCGCCGGTAGGCTGACGGGTTTTGTGGCGCGGGCAATCCCGGAAGGATCCGGATCCGATACGGAACGGCTCCGGTGCCGCCAGCGCCCCACCGCATGTCGAGTCCTGAGATCCCCTCCGGGGGAAACGGCATGACAGGGCGGCTGGACGGACGGCAGTCTGGGCGGGCACATCATGACCGAGCTTGTCCTCCACGCCACGCACCTGACCGAGACCGCCGTCGCCGCCATCGCCGAACGCCTGGGCCGGTCGCCCGACCTCTCCGGCGGCAGCGTGGCCCGATGGCGCAACGTGCCGGCGAACCCCGACCTGCAGGCCCTGGCCGAGTCCCACCGGGCGGACCTCGCCTTCGTGCCCGAAGGCCGGCGGCCGGAGGACTTCCGCCTGCTGGTCATGGACATGGACTCGACCCTCATCACCATCGAGTGCATCGACGAGATCGCCGACCGCATCGGAGTCAAACCGCAGGTCTCGGCCATCACCGAGGCGGCCATGCGCGGGGAACTCGATTTCGCCGGGGCGCTGCGGCGGCGGGTGGCCCTGCTGGAAGGGCTCGAGGAATCCGCGCTCGAGGGGGTGTACACGGAGCGACTGCGGCTTTCACCGGGGGCCGAGACGCTGCTCGAGGCCGCGCGGGCGGCGGGCTGGAAGACCCTGCTGGTCTCCGGGGGGTTCACCTTCTTCACGCGGCGGCTGCAGGACCGCCTTGGGTTGGACCACACGGTGGCCAACACGCTCGAGACCCACGCCGGCCGCCTCACCGGCCGGGTGCTGGGCGAAATCGTGGACGCCGAACGCAAGGCGGCCGAGCTGCGCGCCCTGGCCGGACGCCTCGGGGTCGACGCCTCGCGGGCCATCGCCCTCGGCGACGGGGCCAACGACCTGAAGATGATGCACGCCGCCGGCATCGGCATCGCCTACCGGGCCAAGCCGGTGGTGCGCCAGCAGGCCACGCACGCGCTCAATTTCAGCGGGTTGGACGGAGTGTTGAACCTCTTCGCCTCGACCTGAGCCCCAAGACGGCACCGCCTAGTCGGCCGCGGTGGCGACCCCGCCGGACGCCGTCGGCAGGGCGGGCTCGAGCAGGTCGGGCACGGCCACGCCCTCGGCGGCCAGGGCCGACCCCAGCGCATCGAAATCCCACAGGTGGGCCGCATGGACCACGGTCCCGGCCAGCAGGCGTCGCCCCCGCGGATCCCAGGCCAGCGAGGTGAGGCGCAGCCGCTCGGGCATCCGCACCTGCGACACCGTGGAGCCGTCCTGCGCCTCAAGCAGGTGAATGGATCGGGTGCCCAGCGCGACGGCCAACCGCCGTCCATCCGGGGTCACGGCCAGACGTCCATAGACGCCGACCGGGTCGAGCACCCGATGCCAGAGGAGCCTTCCAGAGTCGCGGTCCCAGGCCATGACCCCGTGGGTCGCCGCACCGAAGACCCGGGAGGACACCGGGCAGAAGACCAGTTCGCCGGCCTCGCCGACCTCCGACGGATCGCGCGGCATCTCGAGGCGCGTCACCGGGAACCCGTCGGCCGGGCGGATCACGGCCGGCGGTGCATCCAGGCCCCAGCTGCCAAGATGGCCGCGTCCGGAGGGATCGACCGAGCCGATGACGCTGCGGGGCGGGAGGTCCACCGGAACCCAATCGGCTCCGTCCGTGGCACCCGATGGACCGCCGGGATCAGGCCCCAGGAACGATCCGTTCGTGGACACCAGCCACACGCGCCCGGAGGGCGTCACGGCTCCACGACCCGGCCCGGGTAGCCGGCGCGTGCCAAGCAGGCGCAGGCCCGGGCGATCGGGATCGCCCTCGACGGCGAACGAGAAGACGTTGGTGAAGCCCAGCGCCCAGAGGCGGGTGCCGTCGGGCGAGAAGGCCAGGTGCTGGATCATCCGGTCGTCGCAGGGCCAGAAGGCGGCGCGCCCGCGCCCGGAGCGCGGGTACAGACGCACCCCGTCGTAGGAACCGCTGGCCCAGCGGTCGCCGGCCGGATGGAAGCGCACGACCGCCGGTCCGGCGTTGGTCTCGGTCGGGAGCGTGGGAGGGAGGGCCGGGAGGACCGACCACCCGGTCGGCGGATCGAACCGGAGCAGCTCCCACTGGGCGTCATCCCGCCACGCGATCCACCGGCCGTCCGGCGACCATTGGACCGCCGCGCCGGCGGCCGCGTGCTCGGCCAGAACGGTCTCGCTCGACCAGTCCCACACCCGGGACCGGCCGTTGTAGCCCGTGGTGAGCGTCCACGCCGAGTCGGGCGAGACCGCCAGGCCGAGCAGGCCATGATCCTCCTTCACCAGGCGCTTGACCGGTGCGGCCGGGCGGTCGAAACGCGCCACGAAGACCTGCATCTCGGAGGCGACCTGCAGGAGGTCGCCCTCGGGGTTCCACGCCAGCACCTGCACAGACTCGCCGGGCGGCAGCTCCAGGTGACGTTCCACGCGGGCACGCTCCAGGCTGGCGAACCGCACCACCGGATTGGTCGCGTTGATCACCGCCACCCAGAGGCCGTCGGGGCTGACGACCAGGTCGTGCGGGGGAACCCCGACCGGGACGCGGCGGGCCGGGCCGGGATGGCCGATCGGCAGCAGGTCGAAGGCATGGTCCGCGCGCCCGGCGAGAAGCCAGCGGCCGTCGGGGGTGAACTCGCGGCCGAGGTACTTGGGATCCAGCCGGAACGAGAGCCGGGACCGGCCGTCGGTGCGGGAAACGACCTGGAACCGTTCGGCGGCGTCGCGGACCAGCAGCCACCGTCCGTCGAGGCTGACCGAGCTGATGAACTCGAGACCGAGCCCGGGCGACGGCGGCGGGATAGCCTCCGGGGCCGCCCCCGACCGGACCGGGAGGGCCTCGAGCCATCCGTCGGGGCCCGGCCGGAAGAGCCGTCTCAGGTCGGGATCGAAGAGGCCGGTGGCGGAGGCCAGCCGACCGACCGGCCATCGGCGCGGGACATCCAGCGGGCGCCCGAGAGGGGGTCTCCATGGCGCCTTCTCGGGCACGATCTCCGGCACCAGCAGGGCCGCGGCGAGGAGGTCACGCACCTCGGGCCGGCCCGGTTCGAGCGCGAGGGCCTCCCGCAGGGTCACGAGGGCCCGGGAACGCGCGGCGGGGGCGACGTCGTTCAGCGCGTCGCGCGCCCGGCTGACCAGGAGGTCCACCCGCTGCGAGCGGTTCTCCGCCTGGCGCACCGCCTCGTCGCGGGCCCGGTCGTGACGCACGGCCGCGACGATGCCGGCAACCAGGCCCAGCACGGCGAGCAGGGCCGTCGTCCGGAGGAGGAGGCGCCGCCGACGTTCCCGGGCGCGCAGCCGGCGCACCGAGCAGCCGCCGCGGAGCAGCAGCAGCTCGTCCCGGACCTCGCGGGCATCGCGGTGGCGCCGGGCGGGATCACGCGCCCCGAGCCGGAGCACGATCTCGTGGAACTCCCACTCGATGGCATGTCCCGGCTGGAGCCATTCGGCCGGTGTCCCGGGGAACTCCGCCAACCGCATGCCGGTGGAGATCTCGTAGAGCACCATGCCCAGGCTGTAGAGGTCGGCCTGCGGCAGGCCCGGGCCCTCCGGGGCGATGTAGCCGGTGGTGCCCACGAGGCTGGAGCCCTCGCGCGCCTCGCTCACCAGGCCCACGTCGGCAAGGCAGGCCCGCCCGCGCAGTCGGATGATGTTCGAGGGCTTGATGTCACGGTGGACCAGCCCGGCGTCGTGCAGCGTCTCGAGCGCGTCGGCCATCGCCAGCCCGACCTCGACGCACTCGGCGATCGGCAGGCGCGACCGACGGGCCAGGTCGGTGCGTAGCGTTCGGGCGCGGTAGCCCTCGGACCGGGCCGCGGCCGACCCCGGGGCCATGGCGGTGACGTCGGCATCCGCCCCCGGCATGTCCATGGCGTCGGCCAACTCCATCACCGAGTAGAAGAATCCGGCCGCGTCATCCCGGCCGACCTGCAGGATGGGGACCAGGCTGGGGCACCTCCGGGAGACGGGCTCGTAGCGGCGGATGCCGTCGAACTCACGTCGGAAGGGCTGGTCGCTCTCGAAGGACGAGCGCCGGATGAGCTTGATGGCCCGGAAGGTTCCCAGGACCGTGCGCCCCATCCACACCGTGCCATAGGCGCCCGACCCGATCACCTCGACGAGCTGGTGGTCCGGGATCACCGGGATGCCATCGGGTGGATCGCTCGGTGGCATGTCGGTCTAGGCGTCGCCGTCCTCGCGCCGGAGTCGCGTCAGCTCCTGCCTCAGGAGGCGATTGACCCGGTACTTGGCCATGTGGACCACCACCGCCGAGGTCTGGAGATTCTCCACGACCTGGGGCAACGGAACGTCCCGCAGCATGAGCATCTCGTAGATGAGGTATTGCTTCTCGGAGACCCGGCTCCGCACGCCTTCCAGGGCGCGCCGAAGGAGGTGCCCTTCCCATTCCGAGGCCCACAGCATCTCGAGGTCGGAGCGGTGCGGATCGATCTGGTCAACGGCCTCGGACGAGCCGGGAGCATCCGCCTCGTCGGAGGGAGCGATGATGCGTTCCCATCGGGCCTTCTTCCGGTTCCGGTCGATGAGCCGGCGTCGGACAATCGTCAACAGCCATGAACGGAAGCTGCCCTTGGTCCGGTCGTAGCGGAAGGAAGGCATCTCCTTGGCGACCGAGACCATGGTGTCCTGCACGATTTCCTCGGCCTCCGACTCGCTCAGTTTCGCCTTGATGCAGACGGAGTATATCAGGCGCCAGTAGGTCTCGAAGAATACACGCCACCCGTCCTGGTCCTGATGGTCCTTCAGCCGGAGCAGCAGGCTTTGACGCGTCGCGTGCAACGATGAATCGTCCGGTGGCAACGGCATGCGGGGAATTGGTGTTCTACTAATGCCCGACGCATGGCTTGGGCAAGCGATTATTGCCAGTTGATTGCCAGATGTTGCCAAGGCATCGACGGCTCGATGGCCTTGGAGCGCCTCACGGCACGGTCTGGCCATCCTCGCCGATCCCGGGGCGATGGTGGAACCATCGTCAACCCACCCGGTGATGGCCACGAACCACGGTCAAACATGGTTTTGGGACCTGCCATGGCTCACTCCGGCCAGGAAGAGAGGGGCGACCAGCAAGTTCGGGCGCGAACTGAGGTCCGCCACATCAACGGGTTGGCACGGGGCTTGAGATCCCCGCCAATCGGGTGGAGAAGAACGGCCACTGTTCGTTATGCAGGGATTTGGGTGATGGCCCCCTCGAACGGGCGCGAGAACGCAAGTTCCGCCTTTCGTCTGCCGGGGCGGAGCGATAGGATTGAGGAATGCTGTTTTCTGACCTGGGTCTGCCAGCGGCGATGCTCGAGGCCGTCGCGGCACTCGGTTACAAGGAGCCGACCCCGATCCAGGCCGGCGCGATCCCCCGGATCCTGGAGGGTCGTGACGTGATCGGCTCGGCCCAGACCGGGACCGGCAAGACCGCCGCCTTCGCCCTGCCCATCCTGAGCCAACTCGGGTCTCATGCGCCCCAGCCCCGCTGCCTCGTCCTCGAGCCGACCCGGGAACTGGCCGTCCAGACCTTCGAGAATTTCGAGAAGTTCGCCCGCTTCACCAACTTGCGCATCGGGCTGATCTACGGCGGTGTCGGCTACGGCAAGCAGCGCGACGACCTCAAGCGCGGCCTCGATGTGATCGTGGCCACCCCGGGGCGGCTCCTGGACCACCTCGGAGAAGGAGCCGTGCGCCTCGACGGCGTGAAGTTTCTGGTGCTCGACGAGGCCGATCGGATGCTGGACATGGGCTTCCTGCCGGATGTGCGGCGGATCGTCCTCAAGTGCGGCAAGCCTCGGCAGACCTCGCTGTTCTCAGCGACGATCCCGCCTGCCATCGAGACCCTGATCACCTGGGCCATGCATGACCCGGTCACCATCGAGATCGGCGCGCGTCGTTCGGTGGCCGACACGGTCAAGCACGTCCTCTACCCCGTCGCTGAACTCCAGAAACCCGCGCTGCTCATCGCCTTGCTCCAGAAGATCGAGTGGGAGAGCGCCATCGTCTTCTGCCGGACACGGCGGGACGCCGACTCGGTCGAGGCCCTGCTGCGCCGGAACAACCACAAGGCGGCCGTCATCCACTCGGACCGGTCCCAGAAGGAGCGGGAAGAGGCGTTGGAGGGTTTCAAGAAGGGGCGGCACGAAGTGCTGGTGGCGACCGACATCGCCGCCCGAGGCCTGGACATCGCGGATGTCTCCCACGTCATCAACTACAACGTGCCTGAGCACCCTGAAGATTACGTCCATCGGATCGGCCGGACCGGGCGCGCCATGAGTTCCGGAGATGCCCTAACTTTGTTCTGCGCGGGAGAAGCCGCCCAGGTGGCGTCCATCGAACGGTTTATCGGCAAGAAGGTTGAACGCGTCAAACTGACGGACTTCACCTACACCTACACCGCCTTGTTCGACGAGGACAAGCTGGGGCCTGCATCGGGCCGAAAGCCCATGGGAGCCCGCATCGGCAAAGGGTATTACTTCGGTCCCTCCCGACGCAGGTGATCGGCCCTGTGGCCTCACAGCTCCGTCGTGCCAGGCCGGTGGCCCCTTGGGCGTCAGTCATGGATGCCCATGTGAACCGTAGGGCGTAGACGGTGGCCTGGTCAGCCTGGTCAGCCTAGTCAGCCTGGTCGGCCTGGTCAGCCTGGTCAGCCTGGTCAGCCTGGTCAGCCTGGTCAGCCTGGTCAGCCTGGTCGGCATGGTCGGCATGGTCGGCATGGTCGGCATGGTCGGCATGGTCGGCATGGTCGGCTTGGTCGGCATGGTCGGCTTGGTCGGCATGGTCGGCTTGGTCGGCATGGTCGGCTTGGTCGGCATGGTCGGCTTGGTCGGCATGGTCGGCATGGTCGGCTTGGTCGGCATGGTCGGCTTGGTCGGCTTGGTCGGCTTGGTCGGCTTGGTCGGCTTGGTCGGCTTGGTCGGCTTGGTCGGCTTGGTCGGCTTGGTCAGCCTGGTTGGCCTGGTCGGCTTATTTGGGCAGACTGGATCAGGTCGGCGAGGTCGGCTCAATAGGGCCGCTTGCGAGGGTTAGGCCGGTCAGTTAGGCGCCCCTTCAGCCCACGACGTCCACGCGCAGGTCGCGCAGGGCCATCAGGCCTGGCAGCGGCACCGCCCGGATCGGCCGCGCCCCGCTGCGCCGGCGTGGCCCGAAGCGTTGTCGGTACCGTTCGAACACCCCGTCCACAAAACCCCTCGAACCCAGCACCACCCCGTCGCTCAGGTGTCGTACCCGCAGCCTCAGCACCTGCCCCGGGCTCAACCGCCCGCCCTCACCCAGCAACCGCCGGATCGTCGCAGGGTCCAGCGCCCGCTTCGAACTGTGCCCGGACTCCGCCGAGCGCAGCAGCAGCGCCGTCCGATATTCCGCCGCCGCCTCCGCCCACGTCCGCCCCCCCAGGAAACCCATCAACCCCCGTCGCACCCGCCCATTGCCCCCGGCCACCGCCGCCGCGTACCCGCAGTGCCGGTAGTCCTTCGGATCCTCCGCCAAACCCGCGCGCACCGGGTTCAGGTCGATGTACGACGCCACCGTCCTCAGCGCCTCAGCGCTATCCTCCACCAGCACGCTCTTGAAGCGCTCGGCCCAAAGCGTCCCGAACCGTTCCGCGTGCCGGTTGAACCAACGACTGAAGCGCTGCTTGAACTCCTTCATGAACACCGAAAGGTCCCCCATGCGCCCCAGCAGCGTCTGCCGCACCTGCGCATCGATCCGCCCCTGCCGGGTCATCCCCTCCCGGGCCAGCGTGCTCAGGATCCCCTTCTTCCCGTAGAACCCCTCGGCCCGCTCGAGCAACTCGGCGTCGGGAATCTCCCGCGCCTCCGGCACCCGGATGAGCAGGTGGAAATGGTTGGGCATCATGCAATAGGTGATCACCTCCAACCCGGTGAAGGCCGAGAGCGCCATCAGCAACTCGGCCAGTTTCTCCCGGCACGCCGCATCCAAAAGCTTCTCCCCGGCCACCGTCCGAGAGATACAGTGGTACACCGCCGAAGCCCCAGCCTCACCCTTGATCCGCGCCAGCCTCATCCCAGACACCCTCCATCGGCAGAGCTCCTGAGTCAACAACTTTGAACCTGTCACTCTATTTGATTCGTTGACACTTTTTGTCCGAGTGTCGGAGCATTGGGAAAGTTTATGGCAGAACCGAGAGACAATCCGCTGATGGAAAAGGTCGTCAGCCTGTGCAAGCGACGGGGTTTCATCTTCCAGTCGTCGGAGATCTACGGGGGGATCAATGGGTTTTGGGACTTCGGGCCGCTTGGCGCGGAGTTGAAGCGCAATGTGAAGGAGCTTTGGTGGACGACCATGACCAGGCTCCGGGATGATGTGGTGGGACTGGAGGCGACGATCATCATGGCTCCGCAGATCTGGAAGGCCTCCGGACATGTGGACACGTTCAGTGATCCGATGTGCGATTGTTTGCTGTCCAAGAAACGGTTCCGTGCAGACCAGATCGAGCCCCAGTCTGGTCTGGCGTTCCATTTCTCCGGTGCCACCGATTCGTCCTCCGGGAAGGAATCCACGGAGCCGTTCTCGGTCCTCC
>JBIKMQ010000425.1:0-3284 GCA_044359215.1 Candidatus Chromulinivoraceae bacterium | reverse complement strand
GGATTTGTCCGGTTTCTCCTGCAGCATTCCCGGGGGCTGGATCAGGCTGATTCGGATGACGCTGGTTTGGGGTAAACCGAAAATGTCAAGCAGTTTATGGGGCCTTGCTTTCAGGCGGTCCAGCCCCCGGAAGGCCTGATGACGTTCCTCGGGGAGGGGCTCGGCGGATGGCGCCCGGAAGTGTCGGGCCCTGGGGGCTGTCCCCACAAAAAAACCCGGGCGGATGCCCGGGTCGGGAGGAGCCTGCGGCGACCGGCCTTGGCAGCCGGCCGCCGAGGGGGTGTCCACGTCACGGTGTCGGCACCGTGGCGATGGTCTGGAGGATGCGGCTGGCGATCGCGTAGGGGTCGCCCTGGGAGTTCGGGCGCCGGTCCTCCACGTAGCCCTTGTAGCCGTTGTTGACGAAGCTGTGGGGGACGCGGATCGAGGCACCGCGGTTGGCCACGCCGTAGCTGAACTTGTCGATCGACTGGGTCTCGTGGAGACCGGTCAGGCGCAGGTGGTTGTCGGGGCCGTACACGGCGATGTGCTCGTTCTTGTACTTGTCGAAGGCCGCCATCAGCGCCTCGAAGTAGGCCTTGCCGCCCTTCTCGCGCATGTAGGTCGTGGAGAAATTGGAGTGCATGCCCGATCCGTTCCAGTCCACGTCCTTGCCAAGCGGCTTGCAGTGCCAGTTGACGTCCACGCCGTACTTTTCGCACAGGCGCATGAGCAGGTAGCGGGCGATCCACACCTGGTCGGCGGCGGTCTTGGATCCCTTGCCGAAGATCTGGAACTCCCACTGGCCCTTGGCCACCTCGGCGTTGATGCCCTCGTGGTTGATGCCGGCGTCGAGGCAGAGGTCAAGGTGCTCCTCGACGATCTCCCGGGCGATGTCACCGACGGCACGGTAGCCGACACCCGTGTAGTACTCGCCTTGCGGGTACGGGAAGTTGTCGAGGCCGGCAGGGAAGCCGAGCGGACGACCGTCCCGATAGAGGAAGTATTCCTGTTCGAAGCCGAACCAGGCGCCCGGGTCGTCGAGAATGGTCGCACGGGTGTTCGACGGGTGCGGGGTCACGCCATCGGGCATCATCACCTCGCACATCACCAGCGCGCCGTTCTTGCGGGTGCTGTCCGGATAGACGGCAACCGGCTTCAGGACGCAGTCGGAGCTGCGGCCCTCGGCCTGGCGGGTCGAGCTGCCGTCGAAGTTCCACAGCGGCAGTTGCTCAAGCTTCGGAAAGCTCTCGAATTCCTTGATCTGGGTTTTGCCGCGGAGGTTGGGGACTGGCTGGTAACCGTCGAGCCAGATGTATTCCAATTTGTATTTTGCCATGGTGTGAATGGTGATGACTGCAACGAATCGTCCCGAAGCAGCGGGAAAAAACAGCAGGGTGGGTGCCATCGTCTGCCCGCCTCGCATCCCTTGGGGGATTGGGCCGAATTCGGGGCCTATCGTAAGCGGACGGCCGAGGAGCGCATTATTTTTTTGACACGGACGCGACCCTCGGGTGCGGCAGGTTGGGCGGAGTGGTCAAAACGGGACACTTCAATCCTTTCGTCGCATCCGTCCCACGTGCCCTCACGGAGCTCATCGGCCAAATTGGCCCGAACCCGCTCCCGCCCGACCTGATGGCCGGGAACGGCCTCTCCTTGGCCTCGAGCCGGTCTGCGGTTAGCCTTGGGCTTCGGGCATCATGCTGAAGGTCAAGGACACGCTGCGTTCGACCGTCTATTTGAGTTTCGATGGAAGGGTCATCAAGACCTACCATGGGGCCGATGCCGTGCGTCGTTTTGAGACCGAAGTGCGGGTCCTGAGGCACCTGGAGCAGCGGGGGTGCCCGTTCGTTCCGCGCCTTCTCGAGGCCGACCCGGCGCTTCCGCAGATTGTCACCACCAATTGTGGCCAGAGGGTCCAGCACCTCGACGCGGAGCGACTCAAATGCCTGTTCACCGAGTTGGAGGCGTTCGGTGTCCGCCATGACGATGCCGATGCCCGCAACGTGACCTACCGGCAGAAGGATGGCCGGTTCTGCGTCATCGATTTCGAGTTCTCGACGTTGCTGGAGGCCGAGCCGCCCCCGGCCGCCTCGCCGGATCCCCAACCTTGCGCCCCCGATGCCTGAAGCCTCCCCAGCCCCCGTCATCCGACAGGTCCGCTGGTCGGGATGTTCCGACCGCGGAAAGATCCGGACCAACAACGAAGACTCCTTTGTCGGCCTCCGCTTCAACCATGAGGACCTCGAGCGCCTCGGCAGGGAGGGCGAGGCTTCCCTGGACACGGCCGATTTTGTCTTCGCCGTCAGCGACGGGATGGGCGGAGCCCAGGCCGGTGAGGTCGCCAGCCGGATGGCCGTCGAGAAGGTCCCCCGCATCCTTCCGATGGGCTTCCGCAAACCGGCCTCGGGACCGGGATCGGTCGCCCCGGGAACGCTGCTGCAGGCGCTCTTCCGCGAAATCCACGCGGCCCTGGTCTACCTCGGCGCCAGTTACGAGGAGTGTCGGGGCATGGAGACGACCCTGAGCCTCTGCTGGTTTGCCCCGGATGCCGTCCATTTTGCCCATGTGGGAGACAGCCGGATCTACCACTTGCCCGCCGGAGGCCGGTCCATCCGTCAGTTGACCGAGGACGACAGCTACGTCGGCTGGCTGTTCCGCCAGGGGAAGATCAATGAGCGTGAGGCCCGCAGCCATCCCCGCAGGAATGTGCTCCAGAAGGCCCTCGGAGGGTCCAACCAGTTCATCGACCCCCAGGTCGGTCGCGTGGCTTGCGGGTCGGGCGACCGGTTCCTGGTCTGTTCGGATGGACTGATCGACGGCCTGTATGACGCCCACCTCCTGGAATTGGCGGGCCCGGTCGCGCCCTCGGGCCTGATCGAGAACCTCGGCCGACGGCTGGTCGATGCGGCCATCGCCGGCAGCGGCCGCGACAACACCACCGCCCTGGTCATCGAGGTGGGTTGAACCCAGCGATCCCCGGGGACGGTGGCGTGGCCCGACAGTCCCGTGCGTGGGCACAAAAAAACCGCGCCGGTTGCCCGGCGCGGTGTGAGGGTTGTTGGTTGTCGGGAAAGGTTGTCCGGCGACGGCGTTCAGCCGTGGTAGCCCTCCTCGCCGTGTTCGGCGAGGTCCAGGCCGTTGACCTCGACCTCTTCGGTCGGGCGCAGTCCCACCACGGCCTTCACGATGAAGGCGATGATGGCGGTGGCCACCACGCTCCACACGATCGTGAGGGCGACGGCCTTGAGCTGGTTGCCCATCAGTCCCGGCAGGAGGTCCATGCCCCCCTTGCCGAGGACCGA
>JBIKMQ010000424.1:0-3290 GCA_044359215.1 Candidatus Chromulinivoraceae bacterium | reverse complement strand
CCGCAGGATGGACGAACGGGCGTTCAAGGAGTACCAGAAGGCGCTCACCAAATATCCCAAGAGCGAGAACTACGCGGAGATCCAGCAACGCCAATTCGACATCGCCAACCGGTTCCTCGGGGGTCAGTGGTTCAAGCTCTGGGGCTACATCCCGTTCTTCCCGTCGATGGACCGCACGGCCAAGCTGCTCGACCAGGTCAACAAGAACGGCCCCTACAGCGAGATCGGCCCGAAGGCCCTGATGAACATCGGCGCCGCCCGGGAGAAGCAGAAGGACTTCCGCCTGGCCGTGAGGGCCTACGAACGCGCCGCCGACAAGTACTACGACCGGCCCAAGGTCGGTGCCGACGCGATGTACTCGGCCGGCATCGCCTGGAACCGACTGGCCAAGCGCGCCGAGTACGACCAGTCGCTGGCCGGCAACGCCATCAACTTCCTCAACGATTTCAAGGCCCTGTACCCCGACGACCCTCGCACCGAGGAAGCCACGAAGATCGTCTCCGACCTCAAGTCGGAGCAGGCCCGTGGCGCTCTGAAGACCGCCCAGTTCTACGAGAAGTACAAGCGCTACCAGGGTGCGCTGGTCTACTACAACGAGGTCCTGGTGAAGGACCCCAACTCGCGTTTCGCAGCGGAGGCCCGGGAACGCATCGATCTGCTCAAGCCCAAGGCCCAGCTCCAGGTCCGTCGGTGGTCCGAGAACGACGCCCGTCAACTGGAGCGCGAGCGCATCGCCGCGACCAACGCCCCGTCGGCCAAGGACGGCAAGAAGAAGAACTCCCGATGACCCGCAGCGCCGAACGACCGCCGGTGACTGGGAAGGCTTCCAGGGGATCCATCGCGGCCCTCGTGGCGCTGGCGTCCCTGCTGGTGGGGGCGGGCTGCGGCGGCTACGCGCTCGGGCCGACCAACGGGCAGTCGGCCGGTGCCCGGGCCATCCGGATCGGCCATGTCGCCAACGGCACCGACGAACCCCGCCTGGCCGACACGGTGAGCCACGCCCTGCGGGCCCAGGTGCATGTCGACGGCACCTTCCGGTTGGCAACCCGGGATGACGGCGACATCGTCATCACCACCGCCCTGCGGACCTTCCAACGCACGCCACTGACCTTCCAGTCCCGGGACATCATCGCCACGCGGGACTACGACGTGGTGCTGACCGCGCACGTCAAGGCCATCGAGACCGGCAGCGGCAAGGTGCTCATCGACGAGGAACTCACCGGCCGCACGACCATCCGCGGGACCCTCGACCTCGGTTCGGCCGAGCGCCAGGCCGCCCCGCTGCTGGCCGAGAACCTCGCGCGCAACATCATCAGCCGGATCTCCGAGGGGTCCTGGTGAGGTCTGGGCCCGCGATCCCGATGGACCCCGTCGCCCCCACCGCCCGACCGCCGCGGACGATACGGACCGCCCATGGGTGCGGGTGGCTCGCCCCTCTCCTCGCGACCCTGCTGTCCGCAGCCCAGGCGGCCGGGGCGGACTGGCCCGGTTGGCGCGGCGGCGGCCGGGACGGCCATGCCGCCGCCCCGCTGCCCGCAGGCCTCGACGCCGCACCCAAGGCGCTCTGGCGCAAGCCCATCGGCCACGGCTACTCCGGGGTCGTGGTCGCGGGCGGACGCGTGGTGGTCCTGGACGACTCGTCCGGTCGCGAGACGGCCCGCTGCCTCGAGGCGTCCACCGGCCGCGAACTCTGGTCGCAACCCTTCGCCGAGCCATACACCGACGAGTTCGAACCCGGCCCGCGATGCACCCCGCTCATCGACGGCGACCGGGTCTATGTGCAGAGCTGCTTCGGCGAGTTCGCCTGCCTGTCGATGGCCGACGGACACCGTTCGTGGGGCTTCCACTTCAAGGACCTCGGGATGTTCTGGGTCAAGGACAAGGCCGGCGGCCCGGGTGCCGCCAATCGCCGGGGCAATTCCGGGTCGGCGGCCATCGCCGGCAACCGGATCTTCGTGCAGGTCGGCTCGACCAACGGGGCCAGCGTGGTCGCCCTCGACAAGGTGCGGGGCACCGTGCTCTGGAAATCCCAGGACGACCTGGCCAGCTACGCCTCGCTGGTGACCGGCACCCTGGGAGGCCGCCACCAGGCGATCACCGTGACGTGCGAAGGCTTGCTGGGCCTCGACAGCGCCTCCGGGGAGGCGCTCTGGCGCATCCCCTTCAAGACGGCATCCAACCGGAATGTCCTGACTCCGGTGATCGACGGCGACGCGGTGCTCTTCGCCAGCCACTCCACGGGACTGCGCCGGGTGCAAGTCCAGGCCGACGGGCCGAAGGTCCGAGCCACGCAGGCCTGGCTCAACCCGTCCCTGAAGATCAACCTCGCGACCCCGGTGCGGGTGGGGCGCCATCTCTACGGCCACGGGCCGGACAAGGACTACGTCTGCGTCGAGGCGGACACGGGCAAGGTCCGCTGGAGGCAACCCGGGTTCAACCAGTATGCCTCCACGGTCGCCTCCGGCCGCCGGTTGCTCGTGCTGAACGACCTCGGCGAGGCGGTCCTGCTGGAGGCCGATCCCGACCGATACCACGAGCTTGGCCGCTTCCAGGCCTGCGGCAAAACCTACAGTCATCCGGCCTATGCGGGCGGCGTGCTCTTCACCCGGGACAGCCGCGAGCTGGTCGCCTGGCCGCTGCTGAGCCCGGCCCGTTGAACCCGGGCCGATGACCCAAGCCCATCGACCCTGCCTCCTCATGACCCGATCGCCGCGGAACGCCGCATGAAACCGATCCTCCTCGAACTCGGCGCGTTCCGGCTGCACTCCTTCGGGTTGCTCGTCGCCTTGGGTTTCCTGGCCGGCTCCTGGATCGCCAGCCGGCGCGGACGGGCCATGGGGCTCGATCCGCAGTCGATCCAGGACATCGTGTTCCCCTGGCTGCTGGTGGGCGGCCTCGTCGGCGCCCGGCTGATGTACGTCGTGTCGTACTGGTCGCGGGACTTCGCCGGGCAACCCCTCGGCGAGGTCCTGGCCATCTGGAAGGGGGGCCTGGTGTTCTACGGCGGACTCATCGGGGCCACCTTCGCAGGCATCGTGGGCATCCGGCGCAAGGGCCTTCCGCTCTGGGCGACGGCCGACTGCCTGTCGATCGGGGTGGCGCTTGGCCATGTCTTCGGACGGCTGGCCTGCCTGCTCAATGGGTGCTGCTTCGGCCGCGCCTGCCCGCTGCCCTGGGCCATCCGGTTCCCTGCCGACCACGCCACGCACGGCGCTCCCGTGCACCCTTCGCAACTTTACGAGGCCGGGCTCAACCTGCTGCTCTGCGGAGGCCTGATCGCCTGGCAATCC
>JBIKMQ010000423.1:0-3291 GCA_044359215.1 Candidatus Chromulinivoraceae bacterium | reverse complement strand
TGACCCGGCACACCGGGGCCAGCAGCGCCGCGCACACGGCGCCGTGGGGCGCCTGGGGGAAACGCCCGCCGATGGGCCCGGCCAGCCCGTGGACCGCCCCGAGGCCCGCATGGGCCAGGGCCAGGCCGCTGAGGTATGCCCCGAAGGCCAGGTCGGTCCGTGCCTCGAGGTCGTCGCCGTGGGCGATGGCCCGCCCCAGCGAGCGGGCCACCCGGGGGATTCCCTCACGCGCGCAGGCGTCGGTCATCCCGTTGGCCCGGCATCCCACCCATGGCTCGAGCAGTTGGGTCAGCGCGTCCAGGCCGGTGCAGGCCGTGAGGTCGGGAGGCAGCCCGATCGCCAGCGCCGGGTCGATGACCGCGGCCCGGGGAACCATGCGGGGACTCCGGAGGCTGACCTTGAGCGCGTGGGCGGGCGAGGCCAGTACGGCATTGCGGGTGGCCTCGGAGCCCGTCCCTGCCGTGGTGGGCAGCGCGACGAAGGGCAGGGGGTCGTTCTCGAGGGGCAGGCCCTGGCCGACGATCTCCAGGTAGCGGTACGGATCGCCCGGATGCGTGGCCAGCGCGGCGATGGCCTTGCCGGCATCGAGGACCGCCCCGCCCCCGCAGGCGACCACCGCGTCGACCCGTGCCTCACGGGCCTGCCGCGCCCCGGTCTCGGCGTCGGCCACCGCGGGCTCGCCGACCACGCGGAAGTCGCCCGAGGCCACCCCCGCCTGCTCGAGCGCGCGCCGCACCGGGTCGGCACGCCGGGGATCTCGCCCCGTCACCAGCAGCACCGACCGGCCGAACGACGCGGCCAGCCCACCCACCCGGCCGGCCATGCCGACCCCGAAGACGACCCGTTCCGGCGTCGCGAACTCGAAGGCCGTGGACGGACCGGCGCTGGTCGGGGCAGGCATCAGTCCGGCAGATGGATCGAGGTGTGGCGCACGCTCTGGCGCGGTTCGGCCATCATCGGGGCCACGGTGTCACGCCAGGTGGCGTAATGCGCGGTGGCCTTGTGTTCGGCGGGGGCCGAATCGGTCCGGTAGGCCTCGACCAGGACGAAGCGGCAGGGATCGTCCTGCTGCTGGACCACGTCGAACCGCGCCACGCCCGGTTCCCGGAGGGAAGCCTCGGCATTGGCCCGGGTGGCGGCGATGAACTCCTGGATGGACTCGGGTTTCACCCGGACGAAGACGTGCACGACAAGCATGGCGGGAGGCGTGGGTATGGGACGGTGATCGGTCGATGGGTTCCGGGGCCGGAGACGTTCGGGGCGTTGGCGCTGATGCGGACGCGGATGGCGCTGGCTTAGACGGAGAGGCGGCGGGATCGGGCCTGGACGGTCCACGGCCCGGTCGCCCGGCCGGCCTCGGCGAGCCAGACCTCCTGATGAAGGGCGACCGTCGGGCACACGTGCCAGGGCAATGCGTGGACGAGGTCCCCGACGCGGAACCGGCCGGCGGCGGGCGACTCCACGACGAGGTGTTCCTCGCTGTGGCCGACCGCCACCGCGTCGGGCAGGTCGAGGAAGATGGCCCGGGGCTGGGGCATCTCCGAGGCCACGGCCTTGTGTCCGAGGTCGAGGCAGAGCTGGCCGGGGGCCGGGCGGCTCAGCACCCGCGTCATCAGCACGGCCGCGGGTTCGAACGGCAGGTCGGGGAGCTTGTGCGCGTAGCCTGCGTCCCACAGCACCGTGGTGCCGGGGCTCAGCGACACGCCGCTTCTGGTCGCGTGCCGGACGAAGGTGGGCGACCCGCCGGCGATCACCGCCATCGGTCGTCCAAGGTCGGCCTCCAGCCGGGTGCGCAGGGCCACCACCGGCGCGAAGGCCTCGTCGCACTGGCGATCCCGCTCGGCCGGGTCGGTGATCCCCAGGTGGCCGTCGTAGGCGTGCAACCCATCCAGCCGCAGCGCGGGCTCGGCGTTGCGGATGGCGTCCAGCAAGGGGCCGTGCACCCGCCCGGGTGCGATGCCGGTCCGGTGTTGGCCGACATCGAGGTCGATCCAGAGGCCCGGCGGTCTCGACAGCGCCCCGGCGGCGGCCTCGGTCCGCAGCGACTCCACGATGCCCGGATCGTCGACCACCACCGACCAGGCGATGGACGGGAACGTGGCCGCGAGGCGCATGAACCGGCCGACCTGGGGACCCACCGGCTGGACCGCCAGCAGGATGTCGCGCACTCCCTCCACCCCGGCCACCATCTCCGCCTCGGCGATGGTGGCGCACTTGAAGCGCACGATGCCCAAGGCCACCTGCCAGGCGACGAGCTCGGGCAGCTTGTGGGTCTTCACATGCGGCCACAGCCGGGCCGGGTCGACCGCGATGGCGACCATGCGCCGGAGATTGGCCTCGATGCGCTCCCGGTGCAGCACGAGGGCGGGCGACGGGATGTCCGCCTCGTTCTCGAGCCGGTACCAGGGAGTCATGGCCATGGGGGCGTGCGTGTGGGGAATGGTGGGCTCGGCGTCCTCCGGGGAATCGGGATCAGTGCAGCTCGAAGATCACCTCGATCTCGACCGGGATGTTGCCGGGCAGGGGACCCATGCCGACCGCACTGCGGGCCCCGATGCCATTCTCCGGTCCCCAGATCTCGGCGAAAAGCTCGCTGCAGCCGTTGATGACCTTGGGGTGGTCGTAGAAGTCCGGGGCCGAGTTGACCATGCCCAGCGTCTTGACCACCCGCTTGACCTTGTCGAGCGAACCCAGTTGCGAGCGCAGGGTGGCGAGGATGGCCAGGCCCACCTGCCGCGCGGCGGCCTTGCCGGCGTCCAGGTCGAGGTCCTTGCCCACGACGCCGGTGATGAGCGTGCCGTCGGTGCGGACCGGCCCGTGGCCGGAGACGTAGGCGGCATTGCCGAAGACCACCAGCGGCCGGTAGACGGCCACGGGCTTCGGGGCAGGAGGGAGGACGAGGGACAGCTCGGCGAGACGGGATTCGGCGCTCATGTTGGTGATGGGCCCCGAGCATCGGTCTTCCCGGCCGATCCCTCAATTCCGAAGTCGGCATTCCGACTCGGCCTCCGCCCGGGACCACCGCGGGCCTCAACGGGCCTCAACGGGCCTCAACGGGCCTCAACGGGCCTCAACGGGCCTCAACGGGCCTTCCGCCCGGTGGCCTGTTCCCGGAAGGTGCCCGACCGCCATTCCTGGTCGGTCGTCGACGCCACGAGCCTCCACCCGGCCTCCTCGAACGCCTGGCGCACGAGGTCGAACTGCGTCGTGAGGATCCCGGCCAGCACCAGCGACCCGCCGGGGGCCACCCGGGCCAGCAGCCGGTCGCGCTCGGCGATGAGCAGGTCGTAG
>JBIKMQ010000422.1:0-3303 GCA_044359215.1 Candidatus Chromulinivoraceae bacterium | reverse complement strand
TGCACGTACTCGTCGGCGCTCTGCGTGTGGCCGCGGTCGCCCAAGGGCAGGGTGCCCCGCAGGAACAGCTCGCCGGCCTTCGCGCTCAGGGCCATCAACTCGGCCACGCTGAAGCGGTTCAGGGCGGCCCGGGCGGGCCCGAGCTTGGAGAGGTCCCGCTTGACGATGCCGGCGTTCACCGACGAGACGACGGCCCGCACCTCGCCGGTGCGGAAGTCCTTCACCTCGGACTGTTCCAGGGAGGCGTAGCTTCGGCCGAGGCGGAGGACGGGGAGATGCGGGATGGTGCTCATGGTCGTGTTCGACAGCGCAAACTGGTACGTCTGCGTACCATTGGCAAACGCCGGTTTCAAGGAGGACGGGCCGGGGGGCGAAATGGGGCCGGGTCGGGGGCAGGCCCCGGCTTCAGCGGCCGGGGCGCTCCGGCAGGGCCATGTCACCGGGAGCAGCGCCGGCCCGTGGGCCCGTGGACGGTGTCGGCCGGCCCTGGGTCAGGGGTTCGGCCACGGTGGCCGCCCGGTAGTCGGCCTGGGCCCGGAAGCAGTCGGCATCGATGTCCACGGCGCTGACCTGGGCGTCGAAGGCGGCCTGCTCGCGCAACTGCAGGGCCAGCAGGTCGGTGGCCCCGCGCGCGAAACGCTCGGTCTCGGCCTCCTGAAGCTCGATGGCAAGCCGCACATTCAGGCGCGCCTGGAGGGTCTGCTCGTGGGCGGCACTCCAGGCGGAGAACGAGTCGCGCACCTCGGCCTGGATGCGGTCGCGGGCGAATTGCTGCTCGCGGGCGTTCTGCTCGAGCTGCGCCTCGACCTCGGCCACGCGCCCCCGGGCCTCGCGCCGCTGCAGCGGCACCCGCAGCTCGACGCCGACCTGCACCTCGGTCTCGGTCTGGTCCTTGTAGCGCCGGTCGCCGTAGTCGCGGCTGGCCGTCACGCCAGCGTCGAGGTTGGGGAGCAGTTGGTTCTTCGCCAGGCGGCGGTCCACCTCGAGGCGGTCCTGGTTCAGGCTCAGGCGCCGGACCTCCGGCCGGACGGTGAGGGCGCGCACGACGTCCTGCTGGAGCATGCTGGCCTCAGGACCCTCCGGCATCGGCAGGGAGGGCGGGAGCCGGTCCCGCCCCGCCACGACCGGGTTCTCCTGGCCGTCGCGCAGGAAGAGCGACAAGGCCAGCCCGGCGGCCTCGAAGCGGCGGCGCGCCTGCACCACGGCCAGTTCGCGGGACACGATCAGGCGCTGGTTGTCGGTGAGCACGATCTTCGGGATCAGGCCCGAGTCGGCCTGGGTCCGAAGGGCATCCATGCGCTCCCGGGCGATGCGCAGCAGCGTCTCGGACAGCCGCAACCGTTCCCCCGCCGCCAGCCAGCCATAGTAGCCGGCGGTCGCCGCCCGGACGAAATCGATCTGCTGACGGTGGATGATCGGGTCGGCCAGGTCCTTCTCGATGCGGGCCCGCAGGAGGGTGGCCCTCCGGCGGTCGATGGAGCCGTCGCGCAACAGCGGCAGCCGGAACCCGATCCTTGGCTCGCCGGAGCCCTGGGTCCGGCTCTTCTCGTAGTCCGGCAGCAGGCCGCCGGTGGCGATCCGGTACCCGCCGAAGAGCGTGCTTCCCCAGAGGCCGGTGAACTGCTCGACGCCCGTGTCCACCGTGGTGCTTCGATAGTACCCGCTTGGGGTGTCGAAGAGGCGCGAGAAGAACTGAAGGTCGAAGGTTCCCTTCGCGCTCTGCAGCCGGCCGGCCGCGACGTCGCGCTCGATGAGCGCCGCCAGCATCGGGGGGTATTGCCCCCGGACCGAGTCGAGCACCTCGTGGAGGGTCAGGGCATTGGTGGCCACCGAGCGCGACGGCGCTGTCGCACCCGGGGCACGTGGTGGGGCCGGCGCCGCGGCTTGCGGAGCAGGTTCGGCGGCGAGGCAGATCCCGGTGACCAGTGCCCCGACGACACCAAGGACCCCTCCTGCGATGGACGCGATGCCCGTGAGGACGAGGCTTCTTCGGTTCCCACCCCGCGAAACGCCGGATCGGCCCAAACCGGTCCGGTGCGAACCGGATGGATCGGGGTGCGGGCCGTGGTCCATGCCCTCGGCCGTGGTCGGGGAAACGTTCACGCGGTGGAATCTACTTCTTGGGCTCGAGCAGTTCCTCGGAGAGCACCGGCGGGAAGCCGTTGAGCTGGCGCCAGACCTCATACCAGAGGGGCACCCGCTGCAGCAGTACCCAACCGTTGGCCCGCACGCCTTGGCGCAGCCACCGGTTGTCGGGCCAGGGCACCGGGCGTTTCTGCCCGTCCTTGCCTTCGACCACGTCGGGCTTCTCGGCCACCAGGATGCGGAACTTGCCCTTGCCGTTGTCGGTCGGATCCACCAGCACCACCTCGCCGCCGAAGGTGCCGCGAGCCAGGCTCGGCCAGCCGATGAGCTGCAGGGCGGGCCAGCCCTCGAACTGGAGGCGCACCGGGCTGCCCTCGCGGAGCACCTCGCCCCCGGGGCCGGTCTGGCGGGCCAACACCAGCGGCATGTCCAAGCCCTGCAACCACACCTCGACCATGGGGCGGTCGGTCCGTGCGATGATGGTGCACAGCGGCGAGCCCGCACGCAGGAACGTGCCCTCGGTGGCCTGGAGCCGGAAGACGATGCCGTCGCGCGGCGCGGTGACCTTCTGCATGCGCGTCTGGTTGATCTGGATCTCGAGGCCCGTGAGCGCCTGTTCGGCCGAGGCCAGTTCGGCGCGGGCCGAGTCGCGCTGGGCGGTGATGCCCTGGATGGCCGCACGCAGGTCCACCGGCGTGCGCTCCAGCTCGGCCTGGGCGCGCACGAGTTCGGCCTCGGTGCGGTCGCGCTCGAGCGTGGCCAGTTCGAAGTCCCGCCGGGACACCAGCCCCCGTTGGTCGTCGTGGAGGGACTTCACGCGGTCGAACTGGAGCCGGGCCGTGTCGGCCGCGTACTTCGCGGCGGACAGGCGGGTCCTGGCGGCCTCCAGCGCCAGGGGCAGGGCGCGTTCCTGCTCGCCGATCTGCAGCCCGAGCGACTCGACCCGGGTCTTGGCGGCATCCCGCCGGGCCTGCGCCGCGTCGCGTTGCTGGAGCAGGTTGGAGAGCAGGTTCGGGTCGTTGTCGACGATCTCGAAGAGCGCCTCGCCCTCCTTGACCTCCTGCCCCTCGACGACGAAGGCCCGCTGCACCTTGCCCGGCAGCGGGGATTCCACCGTGAGGCTGCGCTCCAGCGGATTGAAGGCGATCACCCGGCCGGAGCCGCTGACGAACTGACGCCAGGGCAGCAGGACCAGTCCGATCACTGCGAGGACGCAGA
>JBIKMQ010000421.1:0-3305 GCA_044359215.1 Candidatus Chromulinivoraceae bacterium | reverse complement strand
CCGCTGGACGTGGTGATGAACAACGCCGGGTACGGCCTCGTGGGCGCCATCGAGGAATGCCAGGCCGACCAGATCCGCCGCTGCGTGGAGACCAACTTCTTCGGCACCCTGAACGTGATCCAGGCGGTGTTGCCCCGTCTCCGAGCGCGACGCTCGGGCCACATCGTCAACATGAGCGCGGCGGCAGCCATCTCCAACTACGCGGGCTTCGGCGTGTACGGCGCGGCAAAGGCGGCGGTCGAGGCGCTCTCGGAAAGCCTGCGGGCCGAGACGGTCGGGCTGGGGATCCGCGTGACCCTGGTGGAGCCGGGCCCCTTCCGCACCGACTTCATCGGCCGTTCGCTGGAGACGGTGCCCCAACGGCTGGGGGACTACGACCGGACCTCGGGCAAGTTCGCCCAATTCCTCAAGGTGATCGACGGCAAGCAACCCGGGGATCCCGCCCGGGCCGCCCGGGCGATCGTGGGAATGGTCCACGGCCCCAATCCACCGTTCCGCTTCCCGCTGGGCCGCTATCTGGTTAAGAAGCTGCGCGACCGGTCGGCCGAACTGGCCCGCGTGGCCGACGAGCACGAGGCCGCCGCCGCCGCCGCCGACTTCCCCACCGGCGGATGAAGGCCAACGCTCCGGCCACGGCGGCGCGCCGGGCCAACGCCCCCCAACCCGGACGGTGCCGACGTCTGGTGGTGGTCCTGGGCGATCAGCTCGACGACGACTCCGCGGCCTTCGACGGCTTCGATCCGTCCTGCGACCGAGTCTGGATGGCCGAGGTCGCCGGCGAGGCCACCCACGTGTGGAACTCCCAGGCCCGCATCGCGATCTTCCTGGCCTCGATGCGGCATTTCCGTGACCGGCTCCGGGCCCGGGGCTGGCCCGTGGCCTACCGGGAACTGCAGCCGGGCGGCGCCGCCTGGACCCTGGGACCGCTGCCGGGGCAACCGACCCCACCGACCCCACCAGCCCCAATTCGGGACGAGGGCGGGGAGGAGACCCTCGCCGGGCAGTTCCGCTCGGCCCTTGAACACCTGCGGCCGGCCGAGGTGCATGCGGTGGACCCGGGCGAGTGGCGCCTTCGACACGCGTTGCAGGAAGTCGCCTCGGGGCTTGGCATCGCTTGGATCTCCTGCCCCGACCGGCATTTCGTCTGCACCCCGGAGGAGTTCGCCCGTCACGCCCAGGGCCGCAAGCAGCTGAGGCTCGAGTTCTTCTACCGGGAACAGCGCCAGCGCACGGGTCTCCTGATGGACGGCGACCAGCCGCTGGGCGGCCAGTGGAACTACGATGCGGAGAACCGCGAGTCGTTCGGCCGGGAAGGTCCCGGCTTCGTGCCCGTGCCGAAGGCCTTCCCCCCGGACGCCGTCACCCTCGGGGTTCTCGACCTGGTGCGGGGACGATTCGCCTCGCACCCGGGATCGGTGGACCGGTTTGACTGGCCGGTCACCCCGGACGACGCCCACACCGCGCTGGACGACTTCGTCGACCACCGGTTGCCGGAATTCGGCCGCTGGCAAGATGCCATGTGGTCGGGCGAACCCTGGCTGCACCATTCACGCCTCAGCGCGGCGATGAACCTCAAGCTCTTGCCCCCCCGCCGGGTGCTCGCGGCCGTGGAGGCGGCCCATCGGTCGGGCCGGGTCCCGCTGGCGGCGGCCGAGGGTTTCATCCGGCAGATCCTCGGATGGCGGGAGTATGTCCGGGGCGTCTACTGGCACCTGATGCCTGGATACCTCGAGCGGAACGGGCTCGGGGCCGACGAGCCGCTCCCCCCGTTCTTCTGGACCGGCGACACCGAGTTCAACTGCCTGCGCCATGCGCTGCGGCAAACCCTCGACCTTGGCTACGCGCACCACATCCAGCGGCTCATGGTGACCGGGCTGTTCACGCTGCTGCTGGGGGTTCGCCCCCGGGAGGTGCACGCCTGGTACCTGGCGGTGTACGTGGATGCGGTGGAGTGGGTCGAACTGCCGAACGTGCTGGGCATGTCGCAGTACGCCGACGGTGGCGTGATGGCCTCCAAGCCCTACGTGGCCACCGGGAAGTACATCCAGCGGATGTCGAACTACTGCCAGGGATGCCGGTTCGATCCCGCGCAGGCCACCGGGCCCAAGGCCTGCCCGTTCACGACGTTGTACTGGGATTTCCTGAGCCGGCACCGGGCGGCGCTGGCGAAGAACCCACGCATGAGCCTGCAGGTTCGCAACCTCGAGCGGTTGACCCCGGAGCAGCAGGCTTCCATCGCCAGCCAGGCCGGCGTCCTCCGGGCGTCCCTCCGGGCAGCGGTCGGGCCGAAGCCGCCGGCGCCGACGGCCGGTTGATGCCACGCCCGCAGTCGGCGGGGGAGGCCCCGTGACGAAGGAGCGGGCCGGTGCCGGGAGACCAGACGGCACCGACCCGCCAACGGACACGGCAGGTTCAGCGCTCGGCCTTGTCCATCTTGGCCGTGGTCTTGCCGGTCCTGGGGGCCGGCTTGTCGTACTTGCCCCCGGCGCTGGCACGGACAAGGGCCTCACCGCCGTCGTCGGTCTTCTGGAGCATGCCGCGCAGGTAGTCGCCCGGCTTGACGTCCTCGAGGCGGATCACCGCGCCGTCGCGCTCGAGGAGGCTCTCGCCGGAGACCTCGATCGGCCGGGTGCCGGACTTCTTGGCCAGCACGATGGACCTGCCCTCGACGGCGGCGACCTCGCCCCGGAACGGATAGGTGGCGCGGCGGACCGATGCCTTGCGGGTCTCGGTGGACTTGACCGCCACCACCTGCGGGGTGGCGTCGGCGGCGATGGCGGATCCGGCCAACGCCAGGGCCAGCGTGGCGAGGGCGAAGGGACGGAGCATGGAGTGTTGGATGTGGTTCATGTCGAATGATGTTGTTGGTTGGTTTGTTGATGTTTCGGCCCACCGGACACCCGGGGGCTCATGGGAGACTTCGCTGGGTGCGGCACGGTTCTTTCCGGATTTTTTCAGGGGATAAAAAAAACGGATCCACCTTCGTGGATTCACGCCATGTCTCCCCCCGGCGAAGGGCACCTCGAAACCCGGTGCCCACCCCTCTCCCGGTCTTCCGCCGGCCTGAGGTCAATCTGGGGGGCAAGCCCAGAGGGTTCCCCGACTCGCCCGGTCGTGACCCGTGGCCATCCGTCGTGAGGAGACCACCACCCCGGCCGACCCAGCCGCTCAAACCAGCCAAACAACCCGTTGACAGCAGGCCTGCGGTGGCTGTATTCAAATCGCCTTTTCTAGGAACCGATTATGCCGAATACGAAGTCCGCCGAGAAACGCGTCCGCAGCAGCGCCCGCAAGGCCGCGCGCAA
>JBIKMQ010000420.1:0-3310 GCA_044359215.1 Candidatus Chromulinivoraceae bacterium | reverse complement strand
AGTTCTCCGAGCGCACCGGTCCCGGCGGGCGCAAGGTGATGGTCGCCACCGTGGCCGCCAAGGGAGGTCCCCAGAACGCCTTCCAGATGGTCCAGGCTTCGAACCATGTGGTGATCGCCAGCGACGCCCCCGCGATGGACACCTACCTGGCGGCCGTCTCGGGCCATCGGGCGACTGCGACGAACGCCGCGGTGTCGCCACCGGCCGGAGCCCTCGCTGCGACCAATGCCCCCGCCATCGCCCCTCCCGTGCCGGCCGCGATCCCCGGCTGGTCCGAGGCGGTGGCCGGAGTCGGCGGCACCGGTCGCGGGCTCTTTGGTTTCTCGCAGCCCCGGCTCGAGCTGCGGCCCACCTGGGAGGCCTTGCGCACGACCGATTCTTTGGCCGGTGTGATGCCCCCCGGAACCACCAGTCTTGAGACCGTCCAGGCCGTCGAATCGTGGGCCGACTTCAAACGCCTGCCCCCCTTCGAATCCATCGCCCGCTACTGGACGCTGCAGGTCTTCAGTGGGGCCACCGACGCCGATGGCTTCCGCTTCCGCTGGTTTTCGCCCAAGGCCCCTTAGGCTGGATCCGGCTCAGCCGGTCCGTCGGTGTCCGCACCGCAATCTCGCCACCTGCACCGGCAACTTCGAGCGGAACTCCCGCTGAAATCGATTGCGGCCGACCGGTGCCTTCGGCATCGTCCGAGGCCTTCGAGGCGGAGAGGTGGCTGAGTGGTTTAAGGCACACGCCTGGAAAGCGTGCGTAGCTAATCCCTACCGGGGGTTCGAATCCCCCCCTCTCCGCCAGCTTTTATTGGGGTTTCGTTCCCGCCTTCGTCCCGCCTTCGTCCCGCCTTCGTCCCGCCTTCGTTGTTCCCGCCTTCTCGGCGCGATCCGGGCCCCCGGCTTCAGACCGTCTCAGGCGGAGGTTGCAACGAGGGATTCCTGGCGAAATACAGGGGCAGCGAGCCCTGGTGGACGCCATCCACGGCCAGGTCCACCGTGTATTCGCCGAACTGCTCGAGCTTCAGCCCGTTGATCTGCATGACCAGGTTGAAGGTCGCGCTTTGCGAGGCCTCGCTGAAGCGCACCCCCACCTGCGCATCGACATTGGGCATGATCATCCGCCCGTCCTGGTCGGCGAGGGTCACCCTCAGCTTGTGGTTGCCCTCCTCGATTCGGTGGAAACGCATGCGGGCCACCACCGCACAGTGCGCGAGCGTGTAGGGCGCCTCACCGGCGGTGACCGAATCGAAGGCGCCGAGGATGCAGACCTTGCCGCCGTAATCCACGGCCGAGTCGCACAGGGTGAAGATCTCGAGTTTCAACCCGCCAACGATGATGCCTGACCGGGCTTGGGTAAAGTCCAACGCCCCAGCCTCCGGGAATCGTCGAAGGGTTTCCGGCCGCCTGGACCTCCGACCGGATGTCGGGGATTCCCCGATCGATCAATCAGGGCGACGCGACTCCGGATCCCGGTAGCCTCGAATCTCGTCCTCCGCCTGCCGGGGGCCGGCCGCCCAGGTTGGTCCGACGGTGCGGCACCCATCCGTTTCATCCATCATGAGCACTTCCCACAACCACAGTCCCCGCCGCATCAAGCACGCCACCCGTCGCACCCGCTCCCGGGCCGTCGAGGGCGTCCCGGTGAAGAAACACAGGATCTTCCTCGTGGACGGGCACCCGGTGACCCGCGAGGGCC
This sequence comes from Candidatus Chromulinivoraceae bacterium, assembly GCA_044359215.1. Lineage (GTDB taxonomy): Bacteria > Verrucomicrobiota > Verrucomicrobiia > Limisphaerales > UBA9464 > SXXZ01. Next base: position 1,624 of record JBIKMQ010000420.1, on the reverse strand, counting down.
TCACCAGCCTGATCCAGCGGGAGGAGGACCTGGAGGTCTGCGGCGCGGTGGGCTCGCCTGCCGAGGCGATCTCCTCGATCCAAGCCTCCCAACCCGACTTGCTCATCACCGACATGTCCATTCCCGGGCGCAATGGCATTGAGTTCCTCAAAGACATCCACGCGGTCCTGCCATCGCTTCCGGTGCTCGTGCTGTCCATGCACGACGAGACCTTCTATGCGGAGCGGGCGCTGCGCAGCGGTGCCCGTGGGTACCTGATGAAGGACGCCTCGCCGGAACGCCTGATGGAAGTCCTTCGTCTGGTGCTCAACGGTGGCTCGTTCGTGAGCCCGAGGATCTCGGCCCGGTTGGTCGATGCGGCCATCGGGCGCCGGCCCCGCGGCTCCAACTCGCCCATCGAGAAGCTCTCGGACCGCGAGTTCGAGGTGTTCCAGCACATCGGCAACGGCAGGAGCACCAAGGAGATCGCCGGCACCCTCAACCTCAGCCCGAAAACGGTCGACGTCCACCGGGGCCGCATCAAGCAGAAGCTCCAGATCCGCGACGCCATCTCGCTGCTGCACCATGCGGTCCGCTGGGTGGAGACCCAGTGCCCGCAAGGCTGACTTCATCCCCTTGCGGGGCGGCGCTCCCGAATCCCGACCGCAGGCTGCACCTGCGGTCGGGAGCCTGACCCAGGCCCGACCCCGACTGATCCAAACCCTCAACCACGCCATGGACCGGGCCCGGATTCAACGGCCACCGCCCTGTGTCACGCTGTGTCCGACCACCTGGTCAATCATCCAACCTCCAGCCTTCCATCCCATGAACTCCTGCCTGCTTCCCGGGATCCGACGGACCCCCGTTACCAAGGATCCCCGCGCCGCCACCGACCGCCCCGAGGAATCGCCCGAATCTCCGGGACCGGAGCCCCATCGGATTCGCATCCTGCACGCCGACGACGACCGGATCATCCTCAGGGCATCTCAGATCCTCTTGGGTAGGGCCGGCTACGACGTGGATACCGTCGCCGATGGGGAGGAGGCCTGGGGTGCCCTTCAGGCCGTCTCCTACGATCTGGTGATCACCGACAACCAGATGCCCCACCTCACGGGCGTGGAATTGATCCAGCGCGTCCGTCGATCGCTCAACCCGGTGCCGATCGTCCTCGCCTCGGCATCCATCCCGAGGACGGGATTCGCCCGCTGCGATGCGGTGTTGGCCAAGCCGTTCACGGTCCGCGAGTTGATCGAGACGGTTCGGAGGGTGCTCTTGGGCTCACGCTGGCCATCCTCGGCGGGGAGCGCCCTTCCGGCGGGAACCCATCGATGGGTCGACTGATCGACCCGGATCTCCATTCCGACCCTGCCTGAGAACCCACCATGACCCATGAAGAAAAGCCTCCCGCTCTACTGCAATTCCACCCGCGAATCCATTGAACGGCGCGCCCGCGAGATTTTTGAACAACGCGGGTGTCCGGAGGGCCGTGACCTCGATCATTGGCTCCAGGCTGAAACCGAGCATTGGGATTCCTGCCTGACCGACGAGTTCCCCAGCGACCTGGATCCCAGGCCCTCCGAATGGGATGCCTTGGGCTGATGGAATCGCCGGGATGGATCCGCTCCTGATCCTCGCATGAGACCCC
>JBIKMQ010000419.1:0-3314 GCA_044359215.1 Candidatus Chromulinivoraceae bacterium | reverse complement strand
CCCGGCCAAGCCGCTGTCCGACGACCAGCTCGTGAGCAAGCTCAAGGAGAGGAACGTCATGATCGCCCGGCGCACGGTGGCCAAATACCGGGCCGAGCTGAACGTGCTGCCCAGCCACCTGCGGCGAACCTACCAGTGAGGCCCCGGGCACCGGGCCTGTCCTCGGGGCCGGTCGCCGCCCTGGCATCCCGCGGTGCTCACCTCGGGATGCGGGCCGGATCCACGACCACGTGGCGGATCTTCTCGCGCTTCCAGGTGTAGGTGATGTGCACCTTGCCGTCCTGCGACTGCACCACCGCCGGGTAGCTCAACTCGCCGGGATTTCGGGCCAGGTCCGGCTTGCCGGGCTCCTGCGTGCTCTCGAGGTCCGTGACCTTGCGCCACTCCTTCCCGTCGGCCGAGACGGCCAGGGCGATCACGCTGCGGTTCTCGGCCAACGGGTTGTAGACCAGCAGCGCCCGTCCGTCCCGGAGCCGCACGGCGTCGATGCCGCTGTTGGGGTTCGGCAACGACGTCCTCGCGATCGGCGTCCAGGTGCGTCCCTGGTCGCTGCTCCAATGCTCGGCGACGACCTTCTGGCGGGTGCGCACCAGGCTCTGGATACGACCGCCCTCCCAGGCCAGCAGGGTGGGTTGGATGGCGCCCCACGCGTCGGCGGTGTTGAGGGCCGGGGTGCGGTGCCACTCGGTGAAGGGCGGCCGTGACCACTCCATGTGCACCCGCCAGCCGGCGTCCTCGGAGCTTGACCCGCAGAGCAGGGTGCCGTCGGGGAGCAGGATGGGTTTGTTGCGCACCGGACCGACCTGTCCGTCGGGCAGGCGGCGCGACTTGCCCCAGGTAAGGCCACCGTCCTTGGATTCCTGCACGCGGCCCCACCAGGTGTCCGGGCTCGGGCCCACCTTGTAGAAGAGCCACAGGCTGCCCCGGGGTTGCTGCCACAGCACCGGGTTCCAGCAGGCGTACTGCGGGGCGCCGGCATCCTCGGTGCCGCGGGCCACCTCCACCGGCGCGAGCCACCGTTGTTGTGGTCGGCGCGCGAACCAGATCACCACGTCCTTGGCCCGCTCGGCCGTGCCGCCGAACCAGGCCGAGACCATGCCCTGCGGCGTCTCCTCGATCGTGGAGGCGTGCGACGAGGCCGTCGGCGGTTTGTCGGCGACGTGCTGGAGTTGGATCACCGGGGATTCCTGCGCCCCCAGGGCGCACCCGATGACGGCGAAGAGGCAGAGGAAACGGCGGGGCATGGGCACAGGATGGACAGCGCGGGATCCGGACTTCCAGCCGCAAAAAAACTGGCAGGGAGTCCCGACGATGTGGTGGGGCTGCCGCCTCAAGCGCTCAGGGTATCGAAGCGGCGCTCTTGGAAGTTGGTCGGTGGGGGCGAGGACACGCGGAGCCAGGCTCTCGAACGCCGGCACCCCGAACACGGGCGGTCGCCGGCAAGCAAGTCTGCGGATTTGAAAATGTTCTTCGGATAAATCTTCATGTTGCCAAACCGTCGGCGCGTCCGATGTTCGTTGGGAATGAAGGAAGCCTGGCACCGGATCGGCGCCGAGGAGGCGGCACGACGACTGGAGACCGACCCCCGAATCGGCCTGTCCTCGGATGAGGTCCGCCAGCGTCTGGCCCGTCATGGTCCGAATCGGATCCGTCCCAGGCCCGGGACCCCCGCCTGGAAGCGGTTGCTGCTGCAACTCGCCCAACCTCTGACCTACATCCTGCTGCTGGCCGCCTGTGTGACCGGGTTCCTCGGAGCCTGGGTCGATTCGGTGGTCATCGCCCTGGTCGTGGTGGTCAACGCGATCGTCGGGTTCATCCAGGAGTCGAAGGCGGAGAAGGCCATCGAGGCACTGAGCCACATGGTCGTGACCGAGGCCACCGTGCGACGGGATGGCGCCAAACGGAGGGTTCTTTCGGAGGATCTCGTGCCGGGCGACGTGGTGCTGCTCCAGTCGGGCGACCGGATCCCGGCCGACCTCCGACTCTCCCAGGTCAAGGGCCTGCAGGTCGACGAGTCGGCCCTCACCGGGGAATCGCTCCCGGTGGCCAAGCATTCCGACCCGTTGGACGGCGACGTCGTGTTGGGCGACCGCAAGAACATGGCCTACGCCGGCACCCTGGTGACCTCCGGCTTGGCCGAGGGGTTGGTCTGGGCGACGGGCGACGCGACCGAGACCGGCCGCATCGCCCACCTGATCTCCGAGACCACCCCCCTGGCGACCCCGCTCACGCGGAAGATCGAGCAGTTCAGCAACTTCCTGCTGAAGGTGATCCTTGGTCTGACCGTGCTGACCTTCGGCGTCGGCCTCCTGCACGGGGAACGCCTCGTGGAAGTCTTCATGGCGTCGGTCGCTCTGGCCGTTGGCGCCATTCCGGAGGGATTGCCGGCGGCGGTGACCATCGTCCTGGCCGTCGGCGTCAAACGCATGGCCGCCCGCAAGGCCATCATCCGCAAGCTGCCGGCCGTCGAGACCCTCGGAAGCACCACGGTCGTCTGCTCAGACAAGACCGGAACCCTCACCCAGAACCAGATGACCGTCCGGCGCGTCTTCGCCGGTGGCCAGTCGTTCGAGGTCACCGGCTCGGGGTATTCCACGGTCGGTGGATTTCTTTGGCAGGGCCGACCCGTGGATCCTTCAGAAATTCCGGCCCTCGTCGAGTGCCTCCGGGCCGGTCTGCTCTGCAACGACTCCGTGCTCATCACCGAGGATGGGCGACCGGTCGTCCAGGGGGATCCGACCGAGGCTTCCCTCGTGGTGGCGGCCGCCAAGGCTGGACTCCTGCGGGAGGTCCTTCATCGCGAGTCCCCCCGGGTGGACATGATCCCCTTCGAGTCCGAGCACATGTTCCGCGCCACGCTGCACGACTCGGCCGGCGGACGGATGATCTACAAGGTGGGCGCGGTGGAACGGTTGCTGGATCGATGCACCGACGCCCTTGCGCCCGACGGCACCTCCATGCCCCTGGACCGGGCCCGGGTCCGACAGGTCGTGGACGAGATGGCCCGGGAAGGCCTCCGCGTGCTGGCGATGGCACGCCGGGCGACCCATCCCGGCCACGACCGGCTCGAGCATGAGCATGTCGGGCAGGGGCTCACCTTCCTGGGCCTCCAGGGAATGATCGATCCGCCGCGTCCTGAGGCGATCCGCGCCGTCGCGCGGTGCCGGGAGGCCGGGATCCGCGTGAAGATGATCACCGGCGACCATGCGGTCACCGCCCGCGCCGTGGCGGTCCAGATCGGCCTGGTAGACCCCGGGATGGAAGTCCGCACCCTCACCGGGCGGGAACTGGAGCAGGTTTCGGACGCCGATCTC
>JBIKMQ010000418.1:0-3316 GCA_044359215.1 Candidatus Chromulinivoraceae bacterium | reverse complement strand
TTTGAAATTGCCCCCTGCATCGACACTCTGCACGCCTATTTTCGCATGAAGCGCACGCACCATTGCAATGAACTCCGCGCCTCGGACGCCGGCCGCGCGGTCCTCCTGACCGGCTGGGTCCACTCCCGCCGCGACCTCGGCGGGGTCCTCTTCATCGACCTGCGGGACCGCGAAGGCCGGACCCAGACGGTGTTCGATCCGTCGGACCTCCCGCCGGCGGTCTTCGACGCGGCCTCCAAGCTCCATGCCGAGTCGGTCATCGAGATCGAGGGCAAGGTGCGCGTCCGGCCCGAGGGCACCCGCAACGCGAAGATCCTCACGGGCGAGGTGGAGGTGCAGGTGCTGTCGATGACCGTGCTGAACCCGTCGGCGATCCTGCCCTTCCAGGTCGACGACCCGGAGGTGGCCAACAAGGTGAACGAGGAGCTGCGCCTGCAGTACCGCTACCTCGACCTGCGCCGCCCCGAGATGATCCGCAACCTGCGGCTGCGGTCCAAGGTGGCCATCGCCACCCGCAGCTACATGGACGACCAGGGCTTCCTGGAGGTCGAGACGCCCACGCTCTTCAAGTCGACGCCCGAGGGCGCCCGCGAGTTCCTGGTGCCCAACCGCCGCGAGCCGGGCACCTTCTACGCGCTGCCGCAGTCGCCGCAGCAGTTCAAGCAGATCCTCATGGTCAGTGGGGTGGAGCGGTACTTCCAGCTCGCCCGCTGCTACCGCGATGAAGACTTGCGCGCCGACCGCCAGCCCGAGTTCACGCAGGTGGACATCGAGATGTCGTTCATCGAGCGCGAAGACATCTATCGCCTCATCGAGGGCCTGCTCCAGCGGGTCTGGAAGACGGCCCTGAATGTCGACATCCCCACCCCCTTCAAGCGCATCTCCTTCGAGGAGGCGCTGAACCGTTGGGGCATCGACAAGCCCGACACGCGCTTCGGCATGGAGCTGGTGGACTTCACCGAGGAGTTCCGCGGCTCGAAGTTCGGCGTGTTCGGCAACTGCGTGGCCGGCGGCGGGGTGATCAAGGCGATGAACGCCAAGGGGTTGGCCGGTGCGACCCAGGGGCAGATCGAGACGATGACCGAGTACGCCAAGAGCTTCGGCGCCAAGGGCCTGGCCTTCATCAAGGTGGAGAACGGCGAGTGGAAGTCGCCGATCGTGAAGTTCTTCAATGACGCCGAGAAGGCGGCGTTGACCCAGAAGCTCGGCATCGAGCAGGGCGACCTCATCCTCTTCGCGGCCGACCAGTGGCTCAACGCCTGCGAGATCCTGGGCAAGATCCGCCTCTACTGCGCCGACGTGCTCAAGGCCCAGGGCAAGCTGGTGATCGATCCCGCCCGCTTCGACTTCCTGTGGGTGGTGGAGTTCCCGCTGCTGGGCTTCGACCGCGAGATGAACCGCTGGTACTCGAGCCACCATCCGTTCACCGCGCCGGTGGCCGAGGACATCCCGCTGCTCAAGACCGACCCGAAGAAGGTCCGGGGCCAGCACTACGACATCGTGGTCAACGGCGTGGAGCTGGGCGGCGGGTCCATCCGCATCCACCAGCCCGACGTGCAGAAGACCATCTTCGAGGAATTGCTGCAGATTCCGGCCGAGGAGACGCAGTTGCGCTTCGGCTACATGCTTGAGGCCTTCAAGTACGGGGCCCCGCCGCATGGCGGCATCGCCCTGGGCTTCGACCGGCTCTGCGCCATCCTGTGCGGCACCACGAGCATCCGCGATGTGATCGCCTTCCCGAAGACGGCCAAGGGCACCTGCATCATGACCAGTAGTCCGAGCGCGGTGACGTCGCGGCAGTTGCGCGACCTGCACCTCGAGGTCAAGGCTGCCAAGAAGGAGGCCTGAGGCCGCAGGGGTGGATCGGCAACTTCCAGCTTGGCCGGCCGAGGAGGCATCAGCCATCCCCGGCTGGTCGGCCCGAAATGGGACGTCTGGCCACCGGCGTGGGGTGATCGGCAGGGGTGGATCGGCAGGGGTGATTCAAGCCCAAGCCACCTGAGATCCCTGCCCCGGGGAATGGGTTGAACGGTGGGGATTTTCTGGGGAGGAATTCCTTCGGGAGGAATTTTCTGGGGGGATGCCTTGGGGACTGGTGGAGCCGAGGGGATTCGAACCCCTGACCTTCTCATTGCGAACGAGACGCTCTACCAACTGAGCTACGACCCCGTTCCCAAGACGGGGGAAACGCTGCCGATTCGCGGCCCGCGTGGCAAGACCGGGTTTTCCCGGCAGCCGCCGCCCTGGCCGGCCCGGGCCCCGGGAGGCCGCGTCGGCAGAGGCTTCCGGCCTGCCGGCCGGTTCAGGCCCGGAAATCGGCCCCCGAATCGACGATCTGGCGCATCTGGTCGAACCACCAGGCGGCGCGTTCCCGGCCGCAGGGCCGGAAGGTGCGCGGCCGTCGGTGGACCCGCCGGGCAGGCGCGGCCGGGAGGTCCAGCGGCAGCCAGCCGGTGGTCGTGGCGTGCGTCTTGTGGAGGTCGGTTCGCGAGCGATTCATGGCGGGAGGTTAGGGCATGGGATCAGACATTGGCTGTCTAAGGATTCGCTCGCCGCAGGTCGTTTCTTCGCGGAAATCTTGAAAATCAAGGTCGAGGGTCCGCCTCCACGGCCGGGCCCGGCGCGGGATGCATGAGCCGTCCCCCAGTGGGGGGCGGCGGGCGCCCGGCACGGCTCGGGGCGTTTTCTGGGGGGGCAGGGCAGCGTTCCCGGGCGGCGCCGTGAGGTCGGCTTGCATGGATCCGAACCCGGTCCGACCGGGACTCGTCCCGCCGTCCTGCGTGCCCGCTGCAGCCGGGCCTGTCGCGTCGGCGGCGGTTTTGACGGGGGAGGGGGGCCTTTCGTAGGGTGAGGGGACATGATCGCTCTGGATCGGGCCCGGGCCCTGCGGCACGCCATGCCGGACGGGGGACTCTTCGGCGGGATGAGCTGGAGGTCGGCCGTCCGACCCCTGGCGCTGGGTCCGGAACTGGCTTCCGAGATCGAGGCACTGGGCCGGGTCTTCCACCAGTTCTACAAGGCGGTGAACCAGCTCTACCGCCGCAGCGCCGAGGGCCGGGCGCCGGCCTGGGTGGCCGGGGTGCTCGACCAAGGAAAGCCGGCCGAACTGGTGGCGATGCAACGGTCGGCAGCCTTCCGCAATGAGCTGCCCCGGGTCATCCGTCCCGACCTGCTGCTCACCGACGAGGGCTTCATCGTGTCCGAGCTGGATTCGGTGCCCGGCGGGATCGGCCTCACCCAGTGGCTGAACCAGACCTATGCGGCGCTGGGCGAAGCGGTGATCGGCGGCGCCTCCGGCATGCGCGAGGGCTTCGAG
>JBIKMQ010000417.1:0-3320 GCA_044359215.1 Candidatus Chromulinivoraceae bacterium | reverse complement strand
ACCCCGGGCGAGCCGGTGTCGCGCGAGCGTTGCCTGGACGTGGTCTGGGGGGTCGGAGCCTTCCCAACCACCCGGACGGTCGACACCCACATCGCCAGCCTGCGCGCCAAACTCGAGTCCGGGTCGCCCGGGGGCGGGGCCGCGAGGTTCCTCAAGACCGTGCACGGGGTCGGATACCGTCTGGACCTCGGGCAGGACCCGGCGACGGATCTCGACCCGGGGCCGGGTTTGGTGCCGCGCCACCGATCCGACCACGAACCGGAGGCCGCATCCCATCGACCCGAAGCGACACCCATGTCCCGAGACGATGCCGCCTCGCGGTCCGGAAAGGGAGGGAAGCCGTGACACGTCAGTGCGATCTCGAACCTTGCGAGACCGTCTTGGGCCGCCGAGGTTCAGGTGACTCCCGATGTTGCCGTTCCCTGACACTTCCCCCCGTGGCCGTGGGCATTCTGTCTCCATGAATCCATTGCCTATCCCATCGCTGATGTCGGTCCTCCCCCTGGACGGGAGCACCGCCCCCGCACCTTGACCCGTATCGGGGGGCGCGAGACCTTCGGGGCCTGTCGATGACGAAGCCGCTCCGCACCCTCAGGCCCCTGGTTTCCGCCCTGCTCCTGGCAGGCGGGTTCGGGGTGTCGGCGCTGGCGGAGCCCGGCACCGAGGTGCGGTTCGGGCCGCTGGCCGAGGAGTTTCCGTTGACCTTGCGCGCCGGCCATCGCGGCGAGGCGCTGGGGCCCTTCTTCCATTGGCAGCAGACGCCGGAGGCGTGGGGTTGGGGCTTCTCGCCCTGGGTGTCGTACCAGCACGAGCCCGGTGTCGAGCGCACGCAGGCCGAGTTCCTCTACCCGCTGGTGTCGTTCGACCAGTACGGCTCGCAGTACCGGTTCCACCTGCTGCAGTTCGTGAGCTGGAGCGGCGGTCAGGGCAACGCCGGCCCGGACAAGGACCGCTTCACGCTGTTCCCGTTCTGGTTCAGCCAGCGCTCCGACGACCCGGCCGAGTCGTACCGGGCGCTGGTGCCGTTCTACGGCCGCCTCCAGGGACGCCTGTTCCGCGACGAGATCCGCTTCGTCGCGATGCCGCTCTGGGTCCGGACCCGCAAGCGCGACGTGGTCACCGACAACTACCTCGCCCCGTTCGTCCACGTGCGCTCCGGCGCGGCCGAGGGCTGGCAGGTGTGGCCCTTCTACGGGCAGGAGCACCGGGCGCCGCTGGTGCGGACCAACGCCTTGAGCGACTTGCCCGAGGTCGTGCCCGGCCACGAGAAACGCTTCATCGCCTGGCCGTTCTGGATCACCGACCGCCAGGGCATCGGCTCGGAGACTCCGGTCACCAACACCCTGGCCTTGCCGCTCTTCTCCCGGCAACGGTCCAAGCCCCGCGACAACACCACGGTGCTCTGGCCGTTCTTCACCCGGACCGAGGACCGGGAGCGCGGGTTTGTCGAGTGGGGCGCGCCCTGGCCCTTCGTCGGCTGGGCCGATGGGCCCGGCAAACACGCGCGCCGGCTCTGGCCGCTCTGGGGCCGCGCCACCAACGCCGAGCAGCAGAGCGACTTCGTGCTGTGGCCCTTCTACACCCACAAGCGGCTGCTGGCCGAGGACCTCGACCGCGAGCAGACCCGCAGCGTGTTCTACCTCTGGGTGGACCTTGCGGAGCGCGACCGCCGCTCCGGGGCGGAGTACCGCCGTCGGGCGCTTTGGCCGCTGTTCCAGCACGCCCGCGACCGGGAGGGCCGGGAACGCCTGCAGGTGCTGGCGTTGGCCGAGGGGGCCTTCCCCTCGAACGAGGGCATCGTCCGCGGGTGGAGCCCCCTCTGGTCACTCTACCGCCACGAGCACGATGCCCGGACCGGGCGGCGGAGCCGGTCGTTGCTGTGGAACCTGTGGCGCCAGGAGTCGGGTCCTGAAGGCGTGCGCAACGGCTTCTTCTTCGGGTTGTTCCGCTGGGGGAAATCCACACCGCAGGGGAGCGCCCCGGCCGCGAACGATCCCAAACCGTAGTCGGCCGGACTCGTTCGCCGCGTTCTGGCGCCGTCAGCCCCCGGCGAGCACCGTCTCGATCTTGGTCTGCAGGTCGCCACTGATGCGCTCGACCGGGCGCTCGGCATCGATGAGGTCGAAGCCGTAGTGCCGCTGCAGCCGCCGGAACGTGTCGCGCATGCGGCTCTGGTACTGCAGGAAGCTGTCGAACATGTCGCGCGAGAGGCCCAGGTCCATGCCGCTCTCCCAATAGTCGAGGGCCTGCTGCTTGGCAAAGACCCGCTGCACCAGCTTCTCGGGCCGGACCTCCAGGTAGAACACCGCATCGGGCACCAGCGCGATGCCGTAGAGGTTCCGCAGCCACTGCTCATCGACGCCGCGCACCAGGTCTCGGGCCATCAGCGTGTAGATGTAGCGGTCGGCCAGGACCATCGAGCCCGCCCGCAGCGCCGGCAGGATGGTGTTCTCGAGTTGGTCGGCGAAGTCGGTGGCGTAGAAGAGCGAGAGCGTGGTGCGTGAGAGGATGTTGCCCTGCTGGGCCGCCTCGAGCTCCTCGCTCACCAGTGACGAGCGCTTGAGCCCCACCTGCACCGTGTGGTGGCCCGAGGCCTCGAGCCACTGCACCAGCCGGGCGATTTGCGTCGAGCGGCCCGAGCCGTCGGCACCCTCGACCACGATGAGCTTGCCGGAGAGCTTCTCGACCTCGATGCCCGGAAGGCCCAGGCCGAAGAAACGCTTCGGGGTGACCTTGGGGACGAGCACCGCGGCGTCGGTCGCCGTCGTGGGCTTGGCGGATCTGGGTTTCCTGGCCATGGCTCGGGTCACGGGGTGGCGGTGAAGGAGGGCAGGTCGATGCGGTTCTCCACCAGGCGCCGGACCAGCCCCTGCTGCTCCTCGATGCGCTGGTTGGCGTCCATCACCACGAAGTTGAACTCGGTGCTCATGGCCAGGTACTGCTCGAAGATCCGCCCCTGGAAGATCCGGAAGCTCTCGTAGGGATCGCTCGAGAGGCCCAGGTCCATGCCTGCCTCGTGGTGCTTGAGGGTCGGCCGGTTGTCGAGGATGCGGTTGAGCGACACCTCGAGGTGCGAGCGGAAGAAGAAGGTGATGTCGGGCAGGGCCGCGAAGCTGTAGAGGCCGCGCACCCAGGCCGGCGGGCATCCGCGGACGACGTCACGGGCGAAGGCCGTGAAGATGTACCGGTCGCAGAGCACCAGGTAGCCGGCCTTGAGCAGCGGCAGCAGTTGGCGCTCGTAGCGGTCTGCGAAGTCGGTGGCGTGGATGAGCGAGAAGGTCGTGGGCGTGAGCAGGTTCTGCTTCTTGCCCTTGCTCGTC
>JBIKMQ010000013.1:0-11917 GCA_044359215.1 Candidatus Chromulinivoraceae bacterium | reverse complement strand
GCCGGGATCCTGCCGATGGATTGCGCGGTCAGCAGGTCGTCGGAGTCGAACCCGGCGATGACCGTCGCGAGTGCGGCGACATCCAGCACGCTCCGTCCCATGGGGCCGCAGCGCTCCTGGTGGAACGAGGTCACGGTCTGGCCCGCCCGGCTGATGAGCCCCTCGGTCGGCGCCAGACCCACGAGGCTGTTGTTGGCCGTCGGGTTCCGGATGGAGACGCCGGTCTCGCTGCCGAGGCCGACCTGCGCGAACACCGCCGCCAGGGAAGCCCCCGTGCCGCCGCTGGACCCGCCGGGGGTCAGCTCCGGGTTGTACGGGTTGAGGGTTCGACCGAGGACCGTGCTCTGGTCGCCTTTCTTCGGCACCCCGAACCAGTCGCTCATGTTCACCTTCGCCAGGATGATGGCGCCCGCCTCGCGCAGGCGACGGACCACCGTCGCGTCATGGATCGGCCGAGAGTCCCGCATGGGCAGGAAGCCGCAGGTGGTGGGCATGTCCCGGGTGTCAAAGAGGTCCTTGAGCACCACGGGGACTCCGTGCAGCGGACCCCGGGGCCCCTTGGCCTGGCGCTCGGCGTCGAGCAACCGTGCCTCGGCGATCGCGTTCGTGTTGAGCGTGATCACCGAGCGGATGGCCGGACCCCGCGTGTCGTAGGCCTCGATCCGCCGCAGGTAGAGCGTGACGAGGCGCTCGGAGGAAAGCCGGCCGTCGTCCATCGCAACCTGCAGGTCCCGCAGGGTCGCCGTCGAGAGGCTGGCGGCCCGGGCGACCGTCGCCATCAGCAGGAGGAGCACCGGTGCGATGAGGACCGAGGCATGCAAGCGGGGCATGCAGGGGAGGCGGGTGACTGGGATCTTCATGCGAGGCTTGGCTTCCAGGTCGGTGGATCGTGGGGTCGGGGAGGTGTCAGGCTGTTGCGGCAGCCGCCTGCGGCGGCTCTTCGGTCACGGCCTCCCCGGCCAGGGGACGCCGGCTGCGGGAGAACAGCAGGAACATCGACGGGATGACGAAGAGCGTCAGGGCGCCGCCGACCACCAATCCGCCGATGACGGCGATGCCCATGGAGACGCGGCTCTCGGCGCCCGCGCCGAGGGCCAGCGCGATCGGCAGGATGCCCAGGATCGTGGCCAGGGTCGTCATCAGGATCGGCCTCAGGCGTGCCGGCGCGGCCTCTCGGATGGCGTCCAGCGGGGTCGGCGCTCCTGCCTCCAGCCGCTGGTTGGCGAATTCCACGATGAGGATGCCGTTCTTCGTCACCAGCCCGATGAGCATGATCAGCCCGATCTGGGAGAAGATGTTCAGCGTCTGGTCGAACCATCCCAGGGCCAGCAGGGCGCCGCAGAGGGCCAGCGGCACGGTCAACAGGATCACCAGCGGGTGGATGAAGCTCTCGAACTGGGCCCCGAGCACGAGGTAGATCAGCACGATGGCCAGGATGAAGACGTAGCCCAACGACGAGGAGCTCTCCACGAAGTCCTGTGCGGCGCCCGTCAGCGAGGTGGTGAACCCATCGTCCAGCGTGGACTTCGCGGTCGCCTGCAGCGCGGCGATCCCATCGCCCATCGCCACGCCCCGGGCCAGCGTGGCCGAGATGGTGGCCGAGCTGTAGCGGTTGAAGCGGTAGAGCTCGGGTGGGGAGCTGGACTCCCGCAGGGTGACCAGGTTGGCCAGTTGCACCATGTCGCCCTCGGGTGTCCTCAGGGAGATGTCGCTGAGGTCGCCGGGCTTCGATCGGAATTGGCGGATCATCTGCCCGATCACTTCGTACTGCTTGCCCTGGTGCAGGAAGAAGCCCATGCGCTGGCCGCTGAGGGAGGCCTGCACCGCCTCGGCGATGTCGCGCGCGCTCACCCCGAGGGCCCTGGCCTTGTCCCGGTCGATCGACACCGTGACCTCGGGCTTGTCGAACTTCAGGTCGCTGTCAACGAAGGTGAACGCGGGGTTCTTCCGCGCCTCCTCCAGGAACCTCGGGAGCACCCGCCGCAGGTCGGCCAACTCGGGGGCCTGGATCACGAACTGGATGCCGCTCTGGCCGGCCCGGCGCTCGCCGATGCTGGCCTCCTGCGTGATGTTGACCCGCGAGCCGGTGAGTTCCCGCTGTACCGTCTGCAGCGAGGCGGCGATCTCCTGCTGGGACCGCTTCCTCTGGGACTTGTCCGACAGGAACACCCGGACGAACCCGGAATTGATCGCTCCCTGAACCCCCTGCGCCCCGCCGGAGCCGGGGACCTGGGTCATCATCAGCGTGGCCTCCGGCACGCGCTCCGCCGCCATGACGGTCAACTCGTCGGCGATCGATTGCATGTGCTCGTAGCTCACCCCCTCGGGCGCCGTGGCTCGCAGCCACAGGCGTCCCCGATCCTCCAGCGGCGACAGTTCCCTCGGAAGTCGCTGGTAGACCGCATGCCCGGACCAGGCTGCGAGGCCGAGGATGACGAACGAGAGCCATCGCCATGCCAGGAACCGTCCAAGGGCTGCGCGGTAACCCGACTCCATGGCCTGGAAGAACCCCTCGGTGCGCCGGAACAGCCACCCGCCCCCCACTGACGAGGTCAGCATGCGCGCGCTGAGCATCGGGGTCAGGGTGAGGGCGACCACCGCCGAGATGAGGACCGCCCCGGAGATGGTGACGGCGAACTCGCGGAAGAGCCTGCCGGAGAGCCCGCCCATGAAGAGCAGCGGCAGGAACACCACCGCGAGGGTCATGGTGGTGGAGATCACCGCGGTGAAGATCTGCTCGGTCCCTGCGATGGCGGCCGCGACGGGACGTTCGCCGTGTTCGATGCGTTTGTAGATGTTCTCCAGGACCACGATCGCGTCGTCGACCACCAACCCGATCGCCAGCACGATCCCCAGCAGGGTGAGCGTGTTGATGGAGAACCCGCAGGCCGCCATGATCGCGAAGGTCCCGATGATGGAGACCGGGATCGCCAGCACCGGGATCAGCGTGGTGCGCCACTCGCGGAAGAAGGCGAACACCACCAACACCACCAGCCCGAAGGCGATGAAGATGGTCTCGGTGACCTCCAGCAGGGAGCGCCGGACATACGAGGTGTTGTCGTAGGCCACCTCGAGCCGGATGTCCCCGGGCAGCTCCTTGCGGATGCGCTCGATGCGTGTGCGCAGGGCGTCCACGATCTCGATCTGGTTGGCGCCGGGCTGCGGTCGGAAATACAGGCCGGCGATCGGCCTTCCGTCGGACTTGAGGGCGCCCCGCTCGTTCTGCGGGCCCAGCTCGGCATAGCCAACGTCGCTGAAGCGCACGATCGAGTCGCCTTCGCCTCGCAGGATCATGGCATCGAAGTCCGAGGGCGTGTTGAGGCGCCCCAGGGTCTTGATCGGGAGTTCCATCGACTCTCCTTCGACGCGGCCGGAGGGCAGCTCCACATTCTCCCTGGCCAGCGCCCGGCGCACCTCTGTGGGTGTCAGGCCGTGGGCGGCGAGTTTCTCGGCATCCATCCAAAGCCGCATCGCGTAGCGCTTCTCGGCGGGCTGGTCGACCTGGGCGATCCCCGGGACGGTCTGCAGGCGTTCACGCAGGGCGTCGGCGAATCCGGAGAGTTCCAGCTGGCTGCGCAGCTCGCTGCGGATGGCGATGCCCAGCAGCGGCGAGGAATCGGCGTTGGCCTTGTTGAGGACCGGAGGGTTGGAGTCCGGCGGCAGGTTCCGTGCGGCGCGGCTGAGCTGGTCCCGGACGTCGCTGGCGGCCGTGTCGAGGTCGGTGTCCAGGGTGAACTCGACGGTGATCTGGCTCACGCCCTCGCGGCTGGTCGAGGTCAGGTTGCGGATCCCGGACACGGCGTTGACCGCCTCCTCGATGGGCTCGGTGATCTGGGCCTGGACGACCTCGGACGAGGCTCCGGGATAGCTGGTGACGATGGTGATCGTCGGTGGATCCACCGCGGGGTATTCCCGCACCCCCATCCTTGCCAGCGACAAGCCCCCGGCGAGGGTGATCAACAGGGAGATCACCAGCGTCAGCACCGGTCGTCGGATGCTCAGCTCGGCGAGGCTCATGTCGGGGGGATGCTTCCCGTTGCCGGTGCGGCAGCCTGGGCGGGTTTCAGGGTGTTTGATTCCGGGCGCCGTGCCTCCTGCGACCCGCCGGCCCCCGTGACCGGGCTCACGGCCAGGCCCTGGCGCATCTGCTGAAGCCCCGAGGTGATGACGAGGTCGCCGGGCTGGACGCCGGAGACGATGTGGACCGTGGACTCGGTCCGGGTGCCCGTTTGGACCGCCCTGCGAAACGCCTTGCCGTCGGACACGACGAACACGCTCCGTTCGGTCGGGCCCGGGACAACCGCGACCGAGGGCAGGACGATGGCTTCCGGGAAGGTCTCGAGCGTCACTTCGACGCTCACGAAGGCACCGGGCCGAAGAAGGCCGTCGGGGTTGGCAATGACCGCCCTGGCCGTGAGCGTGCGCGTCCCGGCGTCCAGCCTCGGCTCCACGGCCGCTACCGTGCCCTGTCGTTTCCCCCGTCCTCCGGCGGAGAACTCCACGACCGTGCCTGGGATGACCCTCTCGGCGAAACGCTCGGGCACGGAGAAGTCCAGCTTCAGGCGATCAATGGCCTGGAGCGTGGCCATCCGGGCATTGGCGTTGACGAAGGCTCCCTCGCTGATGAACCGCAAGCCCACGATGCCGTCGAAGGGGGCGCGGATCTCGGTCTTGGCGATCTGGGCCCGGATGACGCCCACCTCGGCCTCCTGCACCGCCATCTCGTTGACCGCCGTGTCGTAGTCCTCCCGGTTGGCGACGCCTTCCTGGAACAACCTCTCGATCCGGCTGCGCCTCTGGACGGCCAGATTGAGCCGGCTCGAGGCGCGGACCAGCATCGCCTGGAGGTCGTCGTCGGTGAGCTTGACGAGCAAGTCCCCCTTCCGGACCCGGGAACCCTCGGTGAAGTTGATGGACCGCAACCGCCCGCCGGTCTCGGCCTGCAGTTCCACGCCCTCCTCAGCGCGAAGCGTCCCGGTCGCCGTGATGCGTTCGGTGAAGGGGGCTGGAACCGCCCTCACGGCGGAGACCTTCAGTGGCTGTTGCTGCCTCGACCCGGGACCCCGGCCAGTTGCATCGGCAGGCACCTTGGAAGCCGGCGGTGCCGTCCCAGTGGAGCTGTCTCCCGGCCGCCCCGCGGTGCGGACCCTCTGCACTCCCCAGAACACCGCAACGCCGACCGCGAGACCGCCAAGCAGGATGGGGCGTTTCATGGATGACCGGGGTGTGGACGCTAGCTGGTCGACGCTCACACCATCACGGGTTGATGCCCTCCGAGGACCCGTTCGAGGTGGGCCATGACGGCGAAGACCACGTGCTCGGTCCACGGCCTGCCCACGACCTGGACCCCGATGGGCAGCCGATTGCCGCAGGTGCCGCCGCGCACCACCCCTGCCGGGTATCCCGTCACGTTGTAGATGGAGGTGAAACCCGACCCCGCCAGATCGGCCGTCTTGTCCGGATCGCCGATCCGGGGCACGGGCGTGGAACGCACCGGGCAGATCAGGACGTCGTACTTCTCCATGAAGGCGAGGATCTCGGACTTGATGACGTCCTGCCGCTCGAGCATGGCGATGAAGTCGGCGACCGGGACCTGGGGCTGGTTGAATTTCCGCGCCGGCCCCGGAACGATGGTCTGGTAGCGGTCCGTCAGGCGTTTCTGCCAGGCGTTGCCGTCGCCGGTGGTCAGCTTGCGTCGCAGTTCGTCCATCTCCATGAGGTGCGGCGGCACATCCTCGCCGACGGCGCAGCCGGCCGCCTCCAAGGCCTTCGCCGCCGCGGCGACGACCGCGACCACCTCCGAGGAGGACCCCGCGGCCCCGGGCCCCTGCTGGGTGTAGAACGCCACCCGGAGCCCGGCGACCTTGACCGAGGAGACATTGCCGAGGGGCACCGGGTGGATCGCCGCGTCGAGGTCGTCGGGTCCGCTGATGAGTGGCAGCAGCGTCACGAGATCCTCGACCCGCCGGGCCATGGGCCCGAGCTGCTGGTAATTGTCGAAGGTGCCCCCGTAGTCGACGATGTGGCCGGTTCTTGGAACCCGACCCGAGGTCGGCTTGATGCCGGCGATCCCGCAGGCGTGGGACGGTCCACGGATGCTCCCCCCGAAGTCGCTGCCGATGTCGAAGGCCGCCCCGCCGGCCGCGACGATGGCGCCGGCGCCCCCGCTGGAACCGTAGACCGTGTGCCGGGGATCGTACGGGTTGCGGGTCATGCCGTAGAGGATGTTGGCGGTGGTGCCCAGTCCGGAGACGCCGCCGATGGTGAATTCCGGGGTGTTGGTCTTGCCGAGCAGGATCGCTCCCGCGGCCCGGAGCCGCGCCACCACGGTGGCATCCCGCTTGGGCACATGGTGCGAGCGCCCCTGGGTGCCGCCCGTCGAGATCACGCCCTCGGTCTCGATGGAGTCCTTGATGGTCATCGGGACGCCATGCAACGGGCCCGTCGCGGTTCCCTTGGCCAGGGCCGCGTCGGCGGCCTTTGCCTCCTCGAGGGCCCGTTCGAAGCATGGCATCACCACCGCGTTGAGCATCGGATTGACCTGGTGGATCCGGTCGATGTGCGCCTTCACCACCTCGGTCACCGACACCTCTTTGCGTCGGATCATCGCGGCCAGCTCGGTGGCGGAACGGAAGAACAGTGGTCCGCCCTGGGTTGCCGCAGTCAACGGCGGGGTGGCCGTGGTGGTGAGCGTCGCCGCCGCGGCGAGCATCCCGGCCGGGGGAATCCCGGAAGGACGGTGGGAGGTCCGGGGGCGTCGCAGTCCGAGGAGGTCGCGCCTCGAAAGGGTCATGGAGCGGTCATGGGAACCTTCCGTGGTCTCGGTCCAAAAGGTGGGGTGGGAGGGGGTGTTCATGGTCGGGTAGGGCTGGTTTCGGTGCGTCACTTCGAGGCCATCATCATTGCGGGTGCCTTCCATCCGCCGCCCTTCTCCAGCGCGGCTGCCACGGCCAGGATCACGTCTTCACGCCAGGGGCGACCGACGATCTGGAGGCCTAGCGGCAGCCCTTCCGGCGAGGTGCCGTAGCGGACGACGACGGCCGGCCATGTCGTCAGGTTGTACACCGAGGTGTAGCCGGCCTTCTGGGGGACGGGCTTGTCATGGGCGGGTGCCGGGAAGGCGTGGGTCGGGCAGAGGATGAGGTCGTAGTCGCGCATCCAGGAAAGCAATCGGCTCCGCAAGGCGTCCTGCCGCTCCATGAAATCGGTGAATTCCGACGTCTGGATGCTCACCCCGGTGAGGTTGTCCTTGATGCCGGGCGATGGCTCCTTGGTGCCGGCCCGGTCGAGCAGGCGCTGGTACCAGGCGCCGCCGTCGGCCTTCGTGAGCGTGTTGCGGAGGTCGTTGGCAGGCCCGTCACCTCCGTGGAAATCCTCCTTCACCGAGGCGCCCGTCGCCTTCATGGCCGCGGCGGCCGCCCGCACCATCTGTTGGGTCTCCGGGGTCGGTGTCACCACCTGGTTGTCGACGTAGTACGCGACGCGGAGCTTGGCGAGATCCATCCTGGACGGATCCCCCAGGGGTGCCGGGACGGCGTTGGCGTCCCGGAAGTCGGGGCCGGAGAGGATGGGCAGGATCGTCACCATGTCCTCGACCCAGCGGGCCAGGGGGCCGAGCTGCTGGTAGAGGTCGAAGGCACCCCCGTAGCCCGGCCAATGCCCGGTGCGGGGAACCCGGCCCGTCGTGGGCTTGAGGCCGACAATCCCGCAGGCATGGGCCGGGGAGCGGATGCTGCCGCCGAAGTCCGACCCGATGTCGAAGGGCGATCCGCCCGCCGCCACGATGGCCGCGGCCCCGCCGCTGGAGCCGCGCGGTGAATGGGCGGTGTTGTAGGGATTGTTGGTCTGCCCGTACACGAGGTTGTAGGTGCCCCGGGTGCCGCCTCCGAGGGTGAACTCCGGGGTGTTCGACTTGCCCAGCAGGATGGCGCCGCCGCGCCGCAGCCTGGCGACGACCGTGGCGTCCTTCTTCGGGACGAAGGACCTCATGCCCAGCGAACCCGCCGTCGAGACGACGCCCTCGGTCTCCAGCGAATCCTTGATGGTGAAGGGAACCCCGTGCAGCGGCCCGAGGGACTCCCCCTTGGCCGTCTTTGCGTCGGCCGCCTTGGCCTCGGCCCGGGCGCGGTCGGCGCAGAGCGCCACCACGGCGTTGATCTTCGGGTTCACGGCCTCGATCTGCGCCAGGCACAGGTTCACCAGTTCGGCGGAGGAGATCTTCCGCTCGCGGATCATCCGGCCCAACTCGGTGGCCGACTTCGACAGCACCTCCGGGCCGGGTGCCGCCAGGAGCCGCATCGGTGCCGAGGCCGTCGCGAGGAGGCCCCCGGCCGCCGCCGTGGTGCCGAGGAAGCGCCGTCGCGACCAGTCGCCGGCGGCTTGGGGCGTTTCGGGCGTCGCTGCGGGTCGGGCGTCCCGGGATGCGGTCGGGGTGGGCTGGGGGTTCATGGGTCCTGGTTCTGGGGTGTGGGGTTCGGTTCGGAGGGGGATGGGTTCAGCGCGGTTCCGTCGCGTTGAGCCAATGGCGGCGGTTGTCCTTGAGGAAGGCCTTCTTCGGCACCATCGCATGGATGCCCTTGGTGCCATCGACCACCTGGGTCACCCGGAAGTCGACCGCGATGCTCGAGAAGGCGTACGCCCGGAAGAAATCCCAGCCCCTTCGTTCCGAGAGGAGCGTCGTCGTCTCCTCGATGGCCATGCGCATGGCCTGGTCAAGGTCGGGGTCCAGTCCGAAGGCGATGGGAGGTCGTGGGATCATGGCGTCGGAAGGTCGAAGGATTCGCCCGGCAGTGGCGGCGTGCTGGCCGGCGTGCGCCGGTTCGGGTGGACCGCCTCGAAGCTGGCGGCCAGGCGCAGCAACTGGGGCTCGGACCAGGGCCGACCGAGGATCTCCAGGCCGATGGGCAGGTTCGCCGGCGTGAAACCCGCCGGCACGATGAACGCTGGCAGGCCGGTCACCGGGCTGGTCTGGTTCGGGGTGTACTTGCTGGTCGGCGCATCCTTGTGCCCGATGAGCAGGGGCCCGTGCAGCTTGTGCGGGTAGACGAGGGCGTCCAGACGGTGCCGGTCCATCAATTCGACGATCATCTCCCGGAGGGCGGCCTTCGCGGCGAGGGTGGCGCGGTACTCCGGGTCCCGATCCAGGTTCCGTGGCTTCGACGCCGCCTCGACGGTGTCCGGGCGCACCGGATGGATGGTGTTGGCGATCATCTCGCGGACATCCTTGAACTTCGCGGCCGGCCCCTGGCGGGCGAGGTACCGGTTGATCGCCTCGACCCGCTCGTAACGGCTCGGGGAGGCGTTGGTGAGGTACTTCGGCAGGTCGATGCCCAGGCTCACGCCGCGCACCACCTGGCCTCCGGCCCGCTCGATCGCGGCGTAGGCCGTCTCGAAGAGTTCGACCGCCCCTGGTTCGACCGGCTTGAAATCGTAGGCCTCCTTCAGCACGCCCAGCCGCGCCCCGCGCAGCGCGTTGGTCACCACGAAGCTCGAGTAGGTCTCCATGGGCATCTTCCCGAGGCTCTGGGCCGTCCACAGGTCTGCCGGGTCGAATCCGGCGATGACATCCAGCACCGCGGCGACGTCGGCCACCGAGCGCGCCATCGGTCCCCCACGCTCGCCGGTGATGTAGCTCCACATCTGGCCGTCGCGGCTGATGAGCCCCGAGGTCGTCGACAGTCCGCAGAGGTTGCCGTCGGAGGACGGGGTCCGGATGGAGAATCCCGTCTCGCTGCCGAGGCCGACGGGCGAGAAATAGGCCGCGAGGCCCGCCGAGGTGCCGCTGCTCGACCAGCCCGGTGTCCGGTCCAGCGCGTGCGGGTTGAGCGTGGATCCGCCCAGGCTGCTGCTGGCGATGATCTCCGTGGCGCCGTACCAGTCGCTCTGGTTGACCTTGGCGAGGATGATCGCCCCGGCGGAACGGAGCCGTGCGACCACGAACGCGTCCTTCGTCGGACGGGCGTCGGCCATCGCCTTGAAGCCGCCGGAGGTGGGCATGTCGTCGGTGTCGAAGACGTCCTTCACGAGGACCGGGATGCCATGCAGCGGGCTGCGTGGCCCCTTGGAGCGACGCTCCGCATCGAGGCCCCGGGCCGTGTCGAGGGCGTTGGTGTTGAGGTGCAGGACGGCCCGGATGGCCGGCCCCTTCCGGTCGTAGGCCTCGATCCGGTCCAGGTACATCCGGACCAGCCTCTCGGAGGTGAGGGCACCGGAGTCCATCGCGGCCTGGATGTCCCGGACGCTGGCGTTCTGGAGGTCGAACCGGGCGGCCTCCGGTGCGAGCCCGACCCAGAGTCCGAGGAACACGGCGAGCCATCGGGCGATCCCGGAGGGTCGCGCCGGGGCGCGGCCGGAGCCGATGCCCTGCGCGGAGCCGCGTCCGGATCGGAGGGCCACGATCGAGTCAGTAGTCATGGAAGATCTTCCGGATGGCCTCGAAGCCGAGGCCCTTGGCGAGTGCGAGTTGGAGGAGGATGCGCGCCTTCTCGGGCTGGAGGTTGTCGCCCGGAAGGATCGACGCCTCGCGTCGTCGCTGCGTGTCCTGGACGCGGCCCGAGCGGGTGCGCGTGGTGGCCACCACGACCACGCCCGCCGCCTGCGCCCGCTTCACGCCGTCGACCTGGCCCCCGGCCAGCGCCCCGGCGCCGGTGCCATCGATGATGATGCCCTTGACCCCGTTGGAGAGCATCGCGTCGAAGAGGTAGCCCGGGGCGTCGGTGTACCCGTAGAGGACCTCGACCGGCGGCAGCGCCTCGGGCAGTCCGGCGAGGTGGAACTCCGAGGCCCGCGTATGCCGGCGCAGCGGAGCTGTGTGGAAGACCACCCGGTCCGGGTCGACCACGCCCAGGGTGCCGAGGTCCGGGCTCCGGAACGCCTCGACGCGGTAGGCGCTCGTCTTCATCACGTCCCGTGCCGCGTTGATGTTCTGGTTCATCACGTGCAGCACCCCCTTGCCGGCGGCCTCGGGCGACGCGGCGACCCGGACCGCGTTGACGAGGTTGAGGGGTCCGTCCCCGCTGAGACCCGACCACGGGCGTTGGGCGCCGACGAACACCACCGGCTTGGCCGTGTTCAAGACGAGGTTCATGAACCACGCCGTCTCCGCCATGGTGTTCGTGCCGTGGGTGACCACCACCCCGTCGACGGAAGGGTCGTCCACCAGGGCCTGCACCTTCGCCGCCACCTGCCGGATGTGGGCGGTGGTCATGCCGCCTCCCGGTCCCCCCGAGGGATCCTCCGGCGGGCGCTGGTCCTCGGTCGTGACCCGGGCGATCAGGGCCAGTTCGGGCAGGGCGCCGGTCCAATCCTCCGGGGCCACGCGGTTCCCCTTGCCGCCGTAGTTGTTCAGGTTGAGCCGGCTGGAGGCCTTGCTGGCGATGGTTCCGCCCATCGAGACGAGGACGACCCGCGGCAACCCCACCCCGGGCGGCGCCACCTTGGGGATCTCCTGGGCGTGCGCGGGGTGCAGCGCGGCGCCGGATCCGAGGATCGTCCCGGCCCAGGCGGCCCCGAACACGGTGCGTCGCAACGCGTCGCGGCGGCTGATCCGGTCGTCGATGGAGTGGGTGCGGGCCATGGTCAGTACTCGTTGAAGATCCGCTGCAGTTCCCGCACCTCCCGGGTCCGTGTCAGCGCCAGGCGCAGGAGGATGCGCGCCTTCTGGGGGTTGAGGCTGTCGCCGGTCACGACACCCCGCCCGAACTGGCGTTCGCTCTGGAGCACCCTCCCGGAGCCCTTCCGGTCGCTCTGCACGACCGAGATGCCCCGGGCCATGGCCGCCTGGAGCGCCTTGGTCACGGCGGGGGATCCGTCCGCGTAGACGATGCCTGCGACCTTCGCCTCCACCAGCGCCTCCACCGGGGCCGCCGAGGCCTCCTGGTATCCGTAGACCACGTCGACCGGGGGCAGGTTGGTCAGG
>JBIKMQ010000416.1:0-3326 GCA_044359215.1 Candidatus Chromulinivoraceae bacterium | reverse complement strand
CAGTCGAAGCCCCGGGCTGGGGTGTCGGCGAAGATCGGGACGTCGAGGCGCGCGCTGCCGTAGGCCCCCCGGAAGGCCACCCCGAAGCTGTGCTTGGGCGTGAAGCCCTTGTCGCGCGAGATGTTGCCGTGGATGCGCAGCCCGGCCCGCCGCTGGAACCCGCGTCGGCCGTCGGGAAAGAGCCACTCGAAGCTCGCCTCGCGTTCCCAGGCGTCGTCACGACCGCCGGGGTTGGCGTAGAGGCCTGCCGGGCCGAAGAGATCCCGCTCGGGCAGCGCCACGCTCAGGGTCGGCAGCCGGGTCAGCGCGTTGGTGAACTCGTGGCCGGGGCGGGCGCCGGAGACGACCCGGGCGTCGATGGCGAAGTCGGTCGGCGCCCCGGGCCAGGAGGCGCCGAGGCCCGCCGGCCGCCGTTGGGCCGCCACGGTCGCCGGCAGCACGTAGGTGTGGGTCTCCACCTCGCCGGGGGCATGGTCGTCGAGGAACGCCGCCGCACGCAGCGGCGTGGTCGCGCTCAGGCGCACCACCGCCGCCACGCCGGGGGCCACGATCCCGTTGGTCAGCGAGGGCACGCTGCCGTTGGTCGTGTAGACGAGCGTGGCTCCCGGCGTGGCGGTGCCCAGGCGGACATCGACGGGGCCGTCGTGGAACCCGCGGCCCGGCTCGAACCTCGGGCTGGCGACCCACCCGGCGAAGCCCGGGCCATTGGGCGCGCCCGGCGTCGGTTCGGTGAACAGCCGCACCCCGAGCGAGCGCCCGCCCAGCAGCTCGGGCTGGAGCAGCAGGGTGGCGTCGCCCGGGCTTCGGTTGAGGGCGCGGATCGCCAGCACGTTGCGGCCCGGTCGGAGCAGGGCCGCCAGCCCTCGGATCTCGACGTCCTCCGGGACAAGAGCCGCCCCGGCTGGCCGGGAGGCGCTGGCGGTGGCGTCGAAGGGCCGGTCCGCGCCGGCCCCGTCCGGTGCGTTGCGCCGGGCCACCTCGGTGCCGTTGATCCAGGCCACGAAGCCGTCGTCGTAGCGCAGGCGCAGCACCAGCACGTCGAGGCCGGAGGGGTCGTCGATGTGGAAGGGGATCCTCACGAGGGCCGAGGCGCTGATCCCGCGCATGGCCGGGCCGAGGTCCGTCGCGACCAGCGGCCCGAACCGGCGGACCTCCAGCGGCGAGGTGCCTGCGGCCAGCGCCTGGATCTGGGCGGGCTCGAGGGCCACACCCCAGACCGCCGCGTCGTCGATGCGTCCCTGGTACGCCCCGGATCCTCCGGCACCGCTCCCGAGGAAGAAGCTGCGGATGGCCGCGAGGTTCTCGGTGTTGACGCCCTCGGCGATGCGCGCCCCGTTGAGGAAGATGCGCTTGATGTCGCCCTGCTTCTGGAAGACGTAATGGTTCCACCGGCCCTTCCACCGGGTGGCGTCGGCCACGGAGACCGAGATCCGGTGCAGCCCGGGATCGCAGCACCCGGTGTCCCAGTAGACCACCGAGTCGCTCCACGGCAGGTGCACGTTCAGGGAGCGGTTGCCGCCGCCGTCGGCCTGGCTGCCGGCCCAGAACACGCTCTGCTGGGCCGGTTGGGCCGCCCCGCCGTTGACCCACAGGCTGATCGTGAGGGCGTCGTGGGCGATGGCCGCATCGAACATGCCGCGGGCGGCGTCGGGCACCGTCATGGACCCGTTGCCGAGGCACTCCAGCGCCCGGTCCCCGGGCCGCCCGGTGCGGCCGGTGGCATCGGCGCCGAATCGTGCGCCCGACAGGCGGCCGTCCCGCTTTCCGTCGCCGCGGTCCCGGGCGACGGCCGGCTCGGTGGCGTCGTTGAAGTCCCAGAACCCGAGCAGTCCGGAGGCGGCGTCCGAGCTGTCGAACCCCAGCCCGGTGGTCCCGGTCGCCCAGGCCGACTCGTCGAAGTCGCCCGCCCCGGTCCAACCGGCGGTGTCCGCGCCGACGTCGGGGATCAGGAAGCGGGCAGGGGCCCCGGTCTTCAGCAGCGGTTCGGCCGCGAGGCTCCGTCCGAGGCCCATCGAGAGATTGGCCCGCAGCGGCCCATGACGATGCTCGCTGGCGATGGTCCGCCCGTCGGGTCGCACCAGCGCCAGGTAACCGCCATCCACGGAGAGGGCGAAGCTGGTGTGCAGCGTCGCCGGCGCATTCGTCCGGTTCTTGCCCGAGGCGAACACCACCAGGCGACCGTCGGCCGGCAGTTCCACCTCGGGGAAGGCCCATCGGGTGAGGCGGTTGGTGGAGTCGGTGAGGAACCATCCGCCGAGCCGTGCGATCCCCGTCCCCGGGTTGTGGATCTCGATCCAGTCGGGCGAGTCCCCGTCCTCGTCCCGCAGACCGCCGGAATTGCTGGCCAGGAATTCGCTGATGACCGGTGTGCCGACGCCCTGGCCGAGCGCGCTCGCCCCGAGACTCAGCATGACCAGCAGGTGGAACCAGGCCGGGATCATGGACAACGAAACCACCGGGCCGGCCTGCCTGGCAAGCAGCCCCCTCCCGCGCCCGTGATGGAGCGGGTTTCCGGGGCGCTCCCGGTCGATCGGAGGATCCGGGAGTCCCTGGGGTCGATTCCGGCGAATGGTTCTCGGCGGAGATGATCGCATCGGTGGGCCGAGAACGGTCGCGTTACGACGCGCCATCCCGGGTCCCGGGACGACGAGCGAGCTTCGGCCACTGCAACAGCACCTCGGTCACGAGCAAGGGGATCGACCAGGAGCTCCATGCGGCGAAACTCGCCCGCAGCGTCTTGACATCGGCGGCGAGCGCGGCAATTCCGGCCGCTTGGGTTGAAGTGCCCGCCGTGGCGGCCTGCGGCGCGCCGACCCCGGTGGCCTCGAGGACCGCGAAGATGAACCGGAAGAACACAAACGCGAACACCGTCACGCAACTCCGGATCATCCATTCGCGGTGCTGCGGGATGTTCCGCCGTTGGATGGCCAGGAACGCGAGCCCGGTGGACGTGGTGCAGGCCAAGGCCATTCCGAAGAGTCCGCTGGCGAACAGGAACCCGATCGGCGTGGTGAACGACAGGTAGAAGGCCGAGACGCAGGTGATGGCGGCTCCGACGAGGTACACGAACCCGAGTCGCCGATGCAGGTGGAGCCATTGGCGCGTCTCTCCCAGCCAGATCAGCAGCGGACCGGTGAAGAGAGCGAGCGTCCCCCCGACGACGTGGCCCAGCATGCCCAGCCTGCGATCCAGCGTGAGCATCCCCGGGTACGCGTTGAGCGTCTCACCGGATGGTTGCAGGTAGGGAAGGGCCGCGATGACCCAGAAGGCTGCCGCGGCGACCAGGGCCATCACCAACCCGGCAAACGTCTTGCCGGGACCCAGCT
>JBIKMQ010000415.1:0-3329 GCA_044359215.1 Candidatus Chromulinivoraceae bacterium | reverse complement strand
CTGGAGGTCGCCCCGGCCGTTGAGCACCCAGGCCCGATTCATCTCGTCGAGGGCCAGTCGCCCGTCGGGCCCGAAGGCCACGAAGTGCATGGGGATGGCCGGGAGCGTGTCGCCCGGGAACTCGGCCAGGGGAAACCGGAACGGGCGCCGCGGAAGCTGATGCAGGGCGAGGTCGCGCCGGTCGGTCGGTCCCAGGGGCGCCGGCAGGAACAACCGGGGCGAGAGGATGACCCCCTCGGGCAAGGTCTGCCAGCCGGGCCCCAGGTAGCGGGTGTGGCTGCGCCCGGGCTGGGCACCGGTCTCGCGCTCCACCAGCAGCGCGTACGAATGGTACACGCCCAGGGCGATATTGGTGAAGCTGCGCAGCGCCTGTTCGCGGAATCCCTGTGGCGCGAGCTGCCGGCCGACGATCATCGCCTCGACCTGCGAATCGAGCTCCGGCCGCGCCACCCAGACGTTGGTGGGCGCGAAGACCACGTACACGGTGGTCCGCAGGCGGAGGGCCTCCTGGCGGGCGCGGTTGAGGTCGTCGCTGAGCTGCCGGTGCCCGCTGGCCACGGTCTTGCCCTGAACCATCCCGCGGATCGCCGGCACGGTCACGCCGGCCAGGAGCCCGATGACCGCCACCACCACCAGGAGCTCGAGCAGCGTGAAGGCCCCGGACCGCCGGCTTGGAGCGGCGGGGTCCGTGCACCCGGGGGATCCTTGGGGCTTCATGGGGTGGCCTTGGTGGGGGCGGCTGGCGCGGGCGGTGGCGTCGGGCGATCCGACGTCGTCACTTCCAGCTGTAGATGTTGTCGCGGTTGTTCGGGTGGTCCTGGTCGGCCGTGAAATCGGCCTTGCCGTCGGGCCCGAGGGACATCACCAGCGTGTTGCCGGGGATGAACCGGGGCTGGGCCGGGCGGCCCGGTGCCACCAGCGGGAAGGGGCTCAGGACCCGGCTGTCGTAGTCGAGGTCCAGCACGATGATGTAGGGGTGTCCCCACGGGTCGCGGTACACGCCGAGGTCGTCGACGCCGTTGGGCTGGTTGCGCCCCACGGTCTTGGTGGCCAGGTACACCGTGCGCTTGGGGTTCTGGTTGTTGTTGAGGTTGACCGCGTCGGCCACCCCGCCCTGCACGTCGGCCACGCTCTGGGCGGTGAGGATGGCGATCACCTCGGAGTTGTTGGCGTCGCGGCCGCTGTTGCCCAGGTCGCGGACCAGCTGATAGCCCGCCTTGGTGGTCACGGTCGGCGTGGGCAGCACCCCCTTGGCGTCGGGCGTGTTGGCATTGCCGAAGATCCAGTCGGGCGCCCCCGCCGGGCGGCCCGCCAGGCCGTGGGCGTCGCGGGTCCGCTTGGTGGCCGGCAGGCGGGAGTAGTCCGCCTGGTAGGAGTTGATGGCACCGACGATGCCCGTGACCTCGACCTTGGCCTTGGCCGACTTGGCCTTGGTGGTCGCCGAGGCGATCGCCGGCAGGAGCATCGCCGCCAGGATGCCGATGATGGCGATGACGACGAGCAGTTCGATGAGCGTGAAGGCGGCGTGGCGCCGGGCGTTCGTTCGGGTCTTCATGGGTTCTCTGACGCGCGGGTGGGATCGGAAAGGGGCGGTGGAGGTGGGCCGGAGGGCGGGCTTGGGCGGTGTGGGCGGGTCGGTGGAGCTTGGGGGGAGACGGGAGGGCGTCGGGTCTAGTTGGATTCCTTCCAGTTGCCGATGACCTTCACGCGGTCGCGACCGACAGGGATCTCGGCCCACAGGTCGAAACCGCCGGGGTTGTTCGTCGGATTGGTGGACACATAGCGCCACGGGTTGAGCCCCCGGTTGGTGGGCACGGGATGGTCGTCGCGGTTGTTGGGCCAGGCGAAGCCGCTGGACCGCTTGCCCGAGGCGTCGGTGGCGAAGCCCACGGCCAGAACCTCAATGTCGGCGTAGCCGGCGTCGGCGCGACGGCGGAACACCTCGGCGTACTGGCCCTCCTTGAAGTCGGTGACGAAGAGCCGGTTGCGCAGCTCGGGGGGCTTGGCGTTCTGGATACCCTCGCGGCCGAACCACTGCTGGAGCTCGGCCGAGCGGATGCCGTCGCCGTCGTCGGCGTCGGCGCGCGGGATGAAGAAGCCGTCGGCCCGGGTGGCGTTGGTCAGGTAAACGCCCGACAGCTCGTAGAACAGGGGGCTCAGGGCCGGGTTGGAGAGGGTCTGGAACCCCTGCCCCGCCACCGCGACCCGGCGGATGCCGTCGGGCGGATACACCCCGAACCGGGCCTTGTAGGCCTCGATCAACGTGACCAACTGCTGCAGCTCGGCCCGCACCCGCGACTCCTTCATCTTCGTCGCGGCCGCCGGGGCCAATCCGACCACCATGCCCGCGAGGATGCCGATGATGGACATGACCACCAGCAGCTCCAGCAAGGTGAACGCGGCCCGGCCCCGGGCGGTGACCGGGGTGCGTGGGGACGATGGGCGGCAGGATCTCATGGATTCACGCGGGAGGGGTGACTTTCCCGAAGGATCACCGGTCCTTCAATTCCTTTTCCATGCGCTCGCTCAGCCACTGCTTGATCATGCTCTGGTAGTTGAGGAACCGGGAGCGGGCCAGGCGCTTGATGCGGCTGAGCATCCGTGGATCCATGCGCAGGGTGATGGTGATGGATTCGGACTGTTCCGAACCGGCGGTGGACGACAGGTCCATGAGTCGCGGGTCGACCTGGTTGTCCGCCCAGAAGTCGGCCTCGGCCTGCTCGCTGTCGAAGAGCGGGACGTCGTCCCAGGACTGGATGGTCTGCTGGTTCATGGAACGCGGGAGCGCGCAGGTCGGCCGGGCTCACCCCGCCAGGGCCTGGGTCAGCCGGCGCTGATAGAAGTAGGCCTCGGCCGCGGTGAAGTGCCGGGACAGGATGACCCGGATCACCTTGCCGTTGGTCCGGTACACGCTGAAGAGCCCCTGCCCCCCGGCCGATTGGCCCAGGTTGAAGAACCTGGCCTGCACCCCGAAGCGCGGTGAATCGGGCAGCAACCGGATCGCGAACGGATCCTCGAAGGACTCCTCGATCGCCGGGATGGTGACCGATCCGTCCAGTTCGAAGGGCAGGTTGTTCCAGTCGAACTCCATTGAGCCCACCCGTCAGTTCATTCGAGGATGGCCGATGCGCATTCAATGTAACTACTTTGTATTTACACCTGCGCAGGACCCCGGTCAAGCGGCACCCACCGTTCGATCAAAAAAGGCCATCGGCACCGGCCGATGGCCCGGGGGAAGGCCCCAGTCCGCCTAGTCACCACCGCCACCGCCGGCGTCGCCGCCGAGGGTTTCCATCAGCTTGATGAGCGGCAGGAACATCGCGATGACG
>JBIKMQ010000414.1:0-3333 GCA_044359215.1 Candidatus Chromulinivoraceae bacterium | reverse complement strand
GGAAGCAGCATGCCGATGAAGATGAAGCCGATGAAACCGGCGAACAGGAACAGCACCAGCGGCTCGGCCAGCGCCACGGCGGTCTTGAGGCGGCGGTCCAGCTCGCTCTCCGTGACGTTGGCGATGCGGATCAATTCAACGTCCAGGCGCCCGCTCTCCTCGGCGACCGAGATCATCTCCATCACCGAGCCGCTGAAGAGCGTCGGGCACTCGGCCAGGCTCTGGCCCAGGCGGCCGCCCTGCTGCACCTGCTCGATGGATCGGGCCACCGCGTCGACGAGGATCTGGTTGCCGATGGACCGACGGGCGACATTCAGGGCCTGCACGAGCTGGACGTCCGCGCCGATGAGCGTGCCGAGCATCCGGCAGAACCTCGCCATCGCGAAGCGCGCGCTCAGGGGTCCCACCACCGGGGCCCGCAGCGTCAGGCCCTCCCACACACGGCGGCCGGCCGGGGAGACGATCCAGGTGCGCAGGAAGAACGCACCGAGCACCCCGCCGACGAGCACCAGCAGGCCGTAGGACCTCAGCAGGTCGCTGGCGGCGATGATGATCTGCGTCACCAGCGGCAGCGCACCCTTCACGCTGGTGAATACCTTCTGGAACTTGGGGATGAAGAACACCAGCAGGACCGTGAGAACGACCAGCGCCATCACCAGCAACACCGCCGGGTAGATCATCGCCGTGAGCACCTTGGATCGAAGTTCCTTCTCGCGGGCCTGGAAGTCGGCGATCTGGGCCAGCACCACATCGAGGAAGCCGCCGGCCTCGCCGGCCTCGACCATGGCGGTGTAGACCTTGGGGAAGGTGTCCGGCGAGCGGG
This sequence comes from Candidatus Chromulinivoraceae bacterium, assembly GCA_044359215.1. Classification (GTDB taxonomy): domain Bacteria; phylum Verrucomicrobiota; class Verrucomicrobiia; order Limisphaerales; family UBA9464; genus SXXZ01. Next base: position 2,510 of record JBIKMQ010000414.1, on the reverse strand, counting down.
CCATGGCCTGGGCCAGCGACATGCCGTCGACCACCAGGCCATGGATCTCCTGCCACTTCGCGGCGGCCGCCGGCGAGGAGGCTTCCTTGCCGAGGATGGTCAGCGCCCGGCTCAGGGGCACGCCTGCGGCCAGGAGGCTGGAGAGCAGGCGGGTGAAGTTCTCCAGCTCGGCCGAACTCACCGTCCGGCCACCCATCCCGAAACCCGGCTGGCCCGATGACTGAGCCGGGCCCGCCGAGGCTCCTCGCCCCGTCCCAGGACCGGCCGCCTTGCCGGAGGCGGTGCCTCGACTGGCCTCGACGACCTTCACCGGACGCCACCCCTTGGCCTCGAGCGACCGCACAGCCTCCGGCCGGCTGGCCGCCTCGGTGAGGCCCTCGGCCATGCCACCATCGGCCTGCAAGGCGCGGTACGAGAAGGTGGGCATGGGTCAGGCGCGGGGGACGTTGATGCCGGGATTGGAGGTCCGGCGGGAGGTGCCGGATGCCGAGGGCACAGAGTCGTCGTCCATGGTCGAGGGTTCGCCCGAAGGGTCCGCCGTCGCGGCGGCATCCGGCCTCGGCGTCTCCTTGTCGGTGGTGACCCCAAGGACCTCCTCGACCGTGGTGAGTCCCTGCGCCACCAGCCGCCAGCCATCCTCGGCCAGCGTGCGCATGCCCCCCGCGCGGGCCGCCGCGCGGATCTGGTCGGTGGAGGCGCTCTCCAGGATCAGTCGACGGATGGTCTCGTCGGTGTCCATCCATTCGAAGATGGCGTGCCGTCCGTGGAAACCGGTCTGGCGGCACTCCCGGCAACCGACCGCCCGGAAGAGCGGGACCTCCGGGGCGATGCCCATCCTGGAGCGGAACGCCCGGGCATTGGCCGAGGTGTCCGGCGCCTTGCACTTCGGGCACAGCACGCGCACCAGGCGCTGCGCGAGCACCGCCTCGAGCGACGAGGCGACCAGGTAGGGCTCCACCCCCATGTCCACCAGACGGGTCACGGCGCCGGGTGCATCGTTGGTGTGCAGCGTGGAGAAGACCAGGTGCCCCGTGAGCGAGGCCTGCACGGCGATCTGCGCGGTCTCCCGGTCGCGGATCTCGCCGATGAGGACCACGTCGGGATCGTGGCGCAGGATGGAACGCAGGCCACGCGCGAAGGTCAGCCCGGCCTTCTCGGAGACCTGGATCTGGTTGACGCCCCGGAGCTGGTATTCGACCGGGTCCTCGATGGTGATGATCTTCCGGACCTCATCGTTGATCTCGTTGAGCGCCGTGTAGAGCGTGGAGGTCTTGCCGCTGCCGGTCGGGCCGGTCACCAGCACGATGCCGTGGGGCAGGTCGAGCACGCGCCGGAAGCACTCCAGCTCGCGCGGACCGAGCCCGATCTCCGAGAGGCCGCGCAGGGTGGAGTTCTGCCGGAGGAGGCGCATGACCACCGCCTCGCCGTGCAGCATGGGAATGACCGAGACGCGGATGTCCACCTCGGTGTCCTCGATGCGCACCTTGATGCGGCCGTCCTGCGGCAGGCGCTTCTCGGCGATGTTCAGGTGGCTGAGGATCTTGACGCGGGAGACGATCGCCGGCTGGAACTGCTTGAGCTGCGCCGGCAGCGGGATCTCCTGCAGCTCGCCGTCGATGCGGTACCGGATGCGGAACTCGTGCTCGAAGGGCTCGAGGTGGATGTCGGAGGCGCGCAGCTCGATGGCATCCTTGAGCACCTGGTTGACGAAGCGGATGATGGAGGCCTCGTCCTCGGCGCCGGCATCGAGGTTCGACTCGTCGCGGCCCTCCTCGACCACCTGCACGGACTTCTCCTCGTCGAGGGCCCCGATCGTGTCGGCGCCCACGCCAAGGTTTTTCTTCATCTCGCGCAGCAGCGCCTCGCGAGGGCACAGGACGCGCTTCAGGCGCAGTCCGGTGGAGGCCCGCAGGGTGTCGATGCCCCGGTTGGAGAAGAGCCGGCAGGTGGCGATCTCGACCGAGCCCTGGTCGCGCCGCAGCGGCAGCAGCTCCTCCTTGAGGAGGATGCGGGCGGGAAACAGCGCCAGGACCTCGCGATCGGCCTCGACCGACTCCAGCGGGAGGAACCCGACACCGTACTCGCCGGCCAGCCACTCCAGGACCTCGCGTTCCGTCGCGTCAGGAGCCGACGGGCCGTCGCCCGATGGGCGCTGCGACCGCGCCCGGACGAACGATTCGGCGTCGGTGGGCGAGAGCTGCCGCTCGGCGATCATCTGATCGAGGAGCGCCCGGGTCGGTGCGGAGGGTTCGGCCATGGGGACGGGGTTGGACCGGAGGGGAGGGATGCTGGCGGCGGTTGGGACCGGGGAGTGTCGGGACCGAGGGAGGTTGTCCCTCGGGAATGGCACCGGGAGGCGGCACCCGGTCATCGGCGGTTTCGGGGATCCCTGCCGTGGTTCCGGGCGCCCCTCCCGGGGTCGTCACCCTGTGGTTCCGGTTATTTCAGCAGGCCCAGCAACACCGCTCGGGCTTCCTGCTTCACGGAGAGCAATTGACGGAGCTCCTCCT
>JBIKMQ010000413.1:0-3340 GCA_044359215.1 Candidatus Chromulinivoraceae bacterium | reverse complement strand
CCTTCCGCCTCATCCTGCTCCGGCCCGACGGCACCTCCGAGGACCTGGTCCTCGGGCCGGATCCACTGGGCGGCCACCACAGCCAGGTCGTCGTGCCGGCTGGAGTCTGGCAGGCGGCGCACCTGATCCCCGGGGGTCTCTACGCCCTCTATGGCTGCACCCTCGCCCCCGGTTACACCCCCGACCTGTTCGAGGGAGGCACCCGGGCGACCTTGTTGGCCACCCATCCTTCGCGCCGCGCCGACATCGAGGGGTTCTGTTGTGCGGACCACTCGACCCGCATGCCGCCGTCACCCGGGTCGCCCTCCATGCCCTGAAGCCGTTGCGTCCGAACCCCACCCCTCCATGACCTCCCACCATCCCGCGATGACTGGTTCATCACGCCATGACGGCAGATCCGATTCCCGACCGGCCGGTGGTCGATCCGCCCGGCGCTTCCCGGCGTTCTTCCGGTGGATCGCCATCGCCTGGGCCCTTGCCGCGCAGGTCACCCCATCCTGGGCGGTGGAACTCCCCTCCCGGGTCGCCAACCCGCCGGTGGGCGTGCGCCCGAAGTCCCTGGCGTCGCCGTTCCCATCGGGGATCTCCCCCCAGGTCCGCCTTCGGCTCGAGGCGCCCGACCTGTCGGTGGTGCAGGCGGAGGATGCCACCGCCCGTGCGCGTCACCCGAAGGGCCGTGCCCGCGTCGGAATCCGACGGGTGCTGCCCGAACCGGTCCGGGTGCAGGGGGGCAAAAGCCCATGGACCCTCCTGCCCGACGGCAGCAGGGCATGGATCGCGCGGGTGGAATCCGTCGGTGCCCTGGCCATGCGCCTGAGGCTCGAGGGGGTGGATCTCGCGGGAGGTGCGGAACTCCGGGTGAGCGCCGCCGACCATCCAGGGGAGTCGCACGGCCCCTTCGATGCAGAAACCCAAGGAGACCGACCGGGGCTCTGGACACCCAGCATCGAGGGTCCGGTGGTCCTGCTGGAGTGCCGCGTTCCTGCCGGGGCTCCCATGCCGTCCTTCCGGATCAGCGAGGTGACGCACCGGTACGTGCCGATGGGCCACGAAGCCCAGGCCCGCGGGGGCAAACCCTCCGCGACCGCGGCTGCCTGCCATGTCGATGTCAGTTGCGAACCTGCCTGGGCGACAACCGCCCAATCCGTGGCCGGCATCGGCGCCGTCGGGGTGGTCGGGGAGATCTTCTGCAGCGGTTGCCTGCTCAATGACCTCGACCCGGCACCCAAGACCGACTACCTGCTCACGGCCGATCACTGCCTTTTCAACCAGTCGGAGGCGGACTCGGCCGAGTTCTACTGGAAGTACCAGACTCCGTCGTGCAACGGATCCGCCCCGGGACCTTCCACGGTGCCCCGGACGGTCGGCGGTGCGGACATCCTGTCGGCGCTGAGCGAGGCCGAGGGCAACGACCATTGCTTCGTCCGGTTGCGGGGGGCGGTGCCGGCCGGTGTCACCTACGCCGGGTGGAATTCCGATCCCCCGGCCCCGGAGGAGGTGCTCACCGGAATCCACCATCCCCAGGGCGATTTCAAGCGCATCAGCTTTGGCGTCGGCCAGAGGGAGAACGCCAACTACCGCATCGTCCGCTGGACCCGCGGGGTCACCGAGGTCGGCAGTTCCGGTTCCCCCCTCTTCAACGCCCGCCAACAGGTCATCGGGCAGCTCTTCGGTGGGGAGTCGGATTGCTCGGTCTCCGATCCTTCCCACCAACTCGACGACTACGGGCGCTTCAACGTCACTTTCCCCAAGGTGCGACGCTGGCTGCTCAATGAGCCGGCGACGGTGCCTCCCAACGACCCGTTCTCGGCGGCGACCCTGCTCACCGGTGCCTCGGGAGCGGTGGGCGGCACCACGGTCAACGCCTCTCGGGAAGCCGGCGAACCGGACCACGCCCAGGGTGGCGGACGCAACTCCATCTGGCATCTCTGGACGGCCCCGGTCTCGGGGGTGGTCACCTTCGAGACCGTGGGGAGCGATTTCGACACAACGCTGGGCGTCTATCAGGGCGTCGCGGTGGCCCAACTGAGCCGGGTGGCGGCCAACGACGACCTGGAGGCGGGAAACCCCGCCAGCCGCGTGGGCTTCGTGGCGACTGCCGGCATGCCGTATCGGATCGCGGTGGACGGTCGCGACGGGGCCATCGGCACCGTGGTGCTGACCTGGCGGCCCGGCGGCTCCACGACGCCCCCGCCCAACGACCTGTTCACCAACGCGGCACCCACCGTCGGTTTCGGCGGCGTGTACCGGGGCAACAACCGGGGGTACAGCCGGGAACCGCTGGAGCCGTCTCATGCGGGCGGAAAGGGAGCGCGGTCGGCCTGGTGGCGCTGGACGGCCCCGATCTCGGCCCCCGTGGTGATCAACACGCTGGACAGCGCCTTCGACACGCTCCTGGCCGTCTACACCGGAGACTCGGTGTCCAGACTGACGTTGGTTGCCGAGAATGACGACATCGTCGAACCCATGGACAGCATCCAGAGCGAGGTTCGCTTCGACGCGGTGGCCGGCGTGACCTACCACATCGCCATCGACGGTTTCGGCAACGGTTCCCAGCAGGAGGAGGGCCCCATCCGTCTCGACATTTCCCAGAAGGGAGGAACCCCATCGGGAAATGACCGGTTCGCCGCGGCGGTGCGCCTCACAGGTGGCGGGGGGGCCGTGACGGCAAACAACCTGGGCTTCACCCGCGAAGCCGGTGAACCCTCACATGCCGGGGTTTCCGGAAACCGGTCGGCCTGGTGGATCTGGACGGCGCCGGCCGATGGGGTGACCCGCGTTGAAACCACCGGCTCGGCCTTCGACACGCTGTTGGCGGTATACACCGGAGACAGTGTCACCAACCTCAAGCGGGTCGTCGACAACGACGACATCCTCTCCGGCGACGTCTGGCAGAGCCGACTCGAGTTCCAGGCGGTCCGGGGCACGGTCTACCGCATCGCGGTGGACGGGTTTGCCGACGCGGGGCCGCCGGTGATCCAGGAGGAAGGCAACATCCGGCTGGCGTGGCACCAGACCCCCCCCCAGGGCCCGGCACAGCCGTTCGCGATCCAGCCCGGTTGGTCGGCCCAAGGGCGTTTCGAGGTACGCCTGACCGGCCAAGTTGGCGTCCGGTACGCCCTGGAGCGCACCCGCAGCCTGGCCCCCGACCTCCCGGTCTGGAACCGCCTGGCCACGGCTGTCGGAGACGGGTCCCTGCTCGTGATGGCGGACGCCGAGGCACCCGGAGCCGAGGCTCCGAGCGGCGGTTACTTCCGGGTGGTGACCCTGCCCTGACTGGGGCATCCTACCGGCGTGATCCCGGACGGAAACCGACCGACTGCGGCGGAGCCGAACCCAA
>JBIKMQ010000412.1:0-3349 GCA_044359215.1 Candidatus Chromulinivoraceae bacterium | reverse complement strand
CGTGGAGACCACCACCGCGCCGGCGAATCCCTCCCAGGTCTTCCCGGGGCTGATGCGCGGGATCATCTTGTGACGCCCGATCAGCGAGCCCGTGCAGTAGGCGCCCACGTCGCTGAACTTGGTCACCACGATGAAGTAGAGGACGTAGAAACGCCCATCCACGCCGGGGAAGAAATTGATCTTCTGGATGAAGTTCAGCAGCCACGGCACGTACATCAGGCCCAGGAGGGTCATGGAGATGGCCGTCATGGCGTTGCCCTGGTTCTTCTTCGACACGAACTCCCGCAGGCACAGGCCCAGGACGAAGAGCACCAGCACCGCCGACTCGAAATCGGCCGCGCGCGACGGCTGGCCCGAGAACCTCGATCCCGGCTGGTAGACCGTGAGGTAGAAGAACGTCGCCGCCATCAGCAGCAGGCCGTTGGCCAGTCCCCAGAAGCGGAAGCACACGAACCCGCGCCGCTCGACCATGCCGTAGAACTCGATCAAGCCGGTACCGGCCAAGACCATCATGAGCCCCAGGAACACGTAGCTGCGGATGAAGGCGTCGGTGGAGAAGATGGCCGCGAGGACGATCGTCCACAGGAAGAGCGTGCTGCCCAGTCGGCGCACGAAGATCTGGCCCTTGGACAGGGCGGCGGCGGGAGCGGGCGCGGGCACCGGGACGTCGGCCATGCGGCAAACCTGACGCCAACCCGCCCGGGTCATCAATCCCGGCGTCGATCCAGGTTGCCAACCACCTTCCCTCCGATGGCGGGGCCCGGATCCGCCCGGCGGGTGGGACCGACCGGCAGTTCGCCCCCGGAAGCAGCCGGTTCGCCCCCGGAAACTGGAAAAAAACCAAACCAGGTCCTCCATTCCCCGCATGGTCCCGGGAGATGATGAACCGAAGGAAACCCCGCCGCCGAAGGCCCGGCGCTACGTGCGCGCCATAGGCCCCCGGCTTCGCTGGGTGCTGAACCTCGTCTGGGTGCTGCTGGCCCTGTTGGGGGCCAACTCGGTGTACCTGCTGACGGTCACCTTCATGACCTGGAAGGACCGGGCCAGCGGGGTGAGCTACCAGAACTACGCCTACCAGATCCAGTTCCTGGCGCATCTCATCCTGGGGCTGCTCTTCGTGGTGCCGTTCCTCATCTTCAACTGGGTCCACATCGCCAACACCTGGAACCGGCCCAACCGCAAGGCCGTGTACGTCGGCTACGCGCTCTTCGCCATCAGCCTCGCGGTGCTCATCTCAGGAGTGGTGCTGGTGCGCTTCGACGGGCTGGAGTGGATGCAGGTCAAGAGCGAGTCGAGCCGCTCGGTGGCCTACTGGGCGCATGTCATCACCCCCCTGCTCTGCGTCTGGCTCTACCTGCTGCACCGGTTGGCCGGACCGCGAATCCGCTGGAAGGTCGGAATCAGCTGGGGCGCGGCCGTCGCTACGGCCGTGGTCGTGCTGGTGGCCTTCCACCGCCATGATCCGCGCGTGTGGTCGGCCAAGGCCCCGGCGTCGGGCGAGAAGTACTTCATGCCCAGCAGTTCGCGCACGGCCAATGGCAAGTTCATCCCGGCCAAGTCCCTGATGAACAACGAGTACTGCCTCGAGTGCCACCCGGACGTGTTCGATTCCTACATCCACTCGGCCCACAAGTTCAGCTCGTTCAACAATCCCTTCTACCTGTTCAGCATCAAGCAGACCCGCGAGGCGGCCCTGAAGCGGGACGGCTCGGTGCAGGCCTCCCGCTGGTGCGCCGGCTGCCACGACCCGGTGCCCTTCTTCTCCGGCGCCTTCGACGATCCCAACTTCGACATGGTCAAGCACCCGACCTCGCAGGCCGGCATCACCTGCGTCACCTGCCATTCCATCACGCACCTCGAGGGCGCGGAGAAGGGCCCCATCGGCAATGGCAACTACACCATCGAGGAGCCGGTCCACTACCCCTTCGCCTTCGCGCCGACCAACTCGCTGGCCTACTTCGTCAACAAGCAGCTGGTGAAGGGCAAGCCGCAGTTCCACAAGGAGACCTTCCTCAAGCCCTTCCACAAGACGGCCGAGTTCTGCTCCACCTGCCACAAGGTGGGCATCCCCTACGCGGTGAACCATTACAAGGAGTTCCTGCGGGGCCAGAACCACTACGATTCGTACCTACTCTCGGGAGTCTCGGGAGTGAACGCCCGGTCGTTCTATTATCCCGACAAGGCCAAGGCCAATTGCGCCGAGTGCCACATGCCGCTGCAGGCCTCGTCTGATTTCGGGGCCAAGAAGTACGGCACCAATGAGTTCCTGGCGGTCCACAGCCATGCGTTCCCGGCAGCCAACACGGGAGTGCCCGCCAAGGTGCTGCCCCCCGGGCCGGAGCAGAAGAAGGCAATCGCCCGTCAGCAGGACTTCCTGAAGGACTGCATCCGGGTGGACCTCTTCGGCGTGAAGGAGGGCGGCACCATCGATGCGCCCCTGACGGCGCCGCTGCGCCCCACCCTGCCCCGCCTCAAGCCGGGCAAGACCTACCTCATCGAGGCCGTGGTGCGCACGCTCAAGCTGGGGCACCCGCTGACCCAGGGCACGGTCGACTCGAATGAACTCTGGACCGATGTGGCGGTGACCGACGCGCAAGGTCGCGTGGTGGGCCGTTCCGGGGCCACCGGACGCCATGGAGAGGTGGACCCGTGGTCCCACTTCCTCAACGTCTACATGCTCGACAAGGACGGCAACCGCATCGACCGCCGCAACGCCCAGGACATCTTCACCCCGCTCTACAACAACCAGATCCCGCCCGGCGCGGCCCACGTGCTGCACTACCGCCTCACCGTGCCCGAGACCCAGCGTTCGCCGCTCACGGTCGAGGTGAAGGTGAACTACCGGAAGTTCGACACGATCTACTTCAACTACACGTATGCCTCGAACTACGTGAAGGGCGGCCCATTGCTCCTGACCAACGACCTGCCCATCACCGTCATGGCCTCGGACCGGCTCGAGTTCGCGATCGAAGGCGGGCCCGCGCCGGCGGGCACCAACGCGCCCTCCAAGATCCCGGAGTGGCAGCGCTGGAACGACTACGGCATCGGCCTGTTCCTGAAGGGCGACAAGGGCAGCGAGAAGGGGGAGCTCATCCAGGCCGCCGGAGCCTTCGATCGGGTCGAGGCCCTGGGGCGCGCCGACGGCCCGCTGAACCTGGCGCGCGTCTTCTTCAAGGAGGGCCGCCTCGACGACGCCGTGGCCGCCCTGCAGCGTGCCAACGACCCCAAGCGCTTCGACCCGCCGGGCAACCGCTGGACCATCGCCTGGCTCAACGGCCTGGTGAACAAGCAGAACGGGTTCCTCGACGAGTCCATCCAGCAGCTCACGAGCATTCTCGAAGACCGCTAT
>JBIKMQ010000411.1:0-3356 GCA_044359215.1 Candidatus Chromulinivoraceae bacterium | reverse complement strand
CGGGGCTGCGCGACAGGGTTCGGGAATCTGTTGCGTCATTTGGGGTTTAGATGAGAGATTTTCATGGTTCTTCGGAACGCCCATGAAAAAGGTCGAAGCCATCATCAAACCCTTCCGTCTCGAGGATGTGAAATCCGCCCTGCAGGCTGCCGGCCTCGTGGGCATGACCGTTTCCGAGGTGAAGGGCTTCGGACGGCAGCGGGGGCACACCGAGATCTACCGGGGCTCCGAGTACACGGTGGACTTCCTGCCGAAGCTGAAGATCGAACTCGTGGTGTCCGACGCGTTGGTCCAGACCGCCATCGATGCGATCATCAAGGCGGCCAAGACCGGCAAGATCGGCGACGGCAAGATCTTCGTCTCCTCGGTCGAGGAGGTCATCCGGATCCGCACCGAGGAGCGTGGCGAGCAGGCGGTCTGATCCAGGGGTCCTGCCATGAGTCCTTTCCTTCGGGTCGCGGCGACGATGTGTTCCGCGGCCCTTTTGCTGATCGCGGGCGCCTCGGCCACCGCGGCCGAACCCGGGGTCGAGCAACGCCTGGCCGACCTCGAGGCCTATGTCCGCAATGCCGCCCCTGCCGGGCCGCTCCAGGGCCAACCGGGCCCCGGCCACAACGGATGGATGATGGTCAGCGCCGGTCTCGTGCTCTTCATGAGCCTGCCCGGATTGGCCCTCTTCTACGGGGGCCTGGTGCGTCGCAAGAACGTGCTCTCGGTCCTGGCCCAATGCCTCGGGTTGGCCGGGTTGATCGGCGTGATGTGGTGGGCTTTCGGCTACTCGGTGAGCTTCGCGCCCGGGTCTCCCTTCCTCGGTGGCCTTCAGTGGGCCTGGCTTTCGGGCGTCCAGGCCACCCCGAATGCCGACTACGGGCCCTGGGTGTCCCACAATGTCTTCGCCATGTACCAGATGATGTTCGCCATCATCACGCCGGCGCTGATCGTCGGGGCGATCGCCGAGCGGATGCGTTTCAGCGCCCTGATGGTCTTCTGTGTGGCCTGGACAGCCATCGTCTATTTCCCGGTCACCCACATGATGTGGGGCGTGGGCGGATGGATGAACGGGCTTTGGAACGCCAAGGCCGCCATCCGGGCGATCGACTTCGCCGGCGGGATCGTCGTCCACATGACCTCCGGCTGGAGCGCGCTGGCCTTGTGCCTCCTGCTCGGGCCCCGTCGCGGGTTCGGCCGAGAGCCCATCCCGCCGCACAGCATGGTGCTCTGCATGGTGGGCACCGGCATGCTCTGGTTCGGTTGGTATGGGTTCAATGCCGGCAGCGCTGTCGCGGCCGACAAGATCGCCGCCAACGCCTTCACCGCCACGACGTTGAGCGCCCTGGCGGGACTGCTCACCTGGGGCGTCCTCGAGCGTGTCCTCCGCGGACGGCCCTCGGTGCTGGGGCTTTGTTCCGGGGCGGTCGCGGGCCTGGCCACCATCACGCCGGCCAGCGGGTTCGTGACTCCCGCCGGGGCCATGGTGATCGGCCTGCTGGCCGGGCTTTCGACCTTCTGGGCCTGCAGTTGGCTCAAGGCCCGGTTCCGTTACGACGACTCGCTGGACACCTTCGGGGTCCACGCCGTCGGCGGCACCGTGGGCACCGTGATGGCCGGGGTGCTGGCCAGTGCCGACATCAACCCCAACCTTTCGGCCGAGTGGATCCAACCGCTGGTCGGCAGGTCGCTGTGGTGGGAGCAGGTCAAGGCCGGCGGTTTGGTGCTTCTGTTCTCGGTGGTGGTCACGGTGGTGCTCTACCGGGTGATCGACCGGCTGATGGGTTGCCGTGTGTCCGAGGACATCGAAGACCAGGGCCTCGACCTCGCCGAGCACGGCGAGGAGGGCTACACGCACTGAGCCGCCGCCCGGGATCGGGTCGTCGACCGCTGTCCTCAGACCGGCAGCGGCCAGGTGAAGGTGGATTTGAGCGGGATGGTTCGTCCCGTCGCCGACGCCGCACGCGCCGCGGTGATGATCTCCAGCACGTGCAGGGCGTGCTCCGGCGTCGCCAGGAGGTCCTTGCCTGTGGCCAGGCATTCGGCCGCGAGCGCCGCCCCCTGCTGCCACAGGTACCCGCCCGGTTCGGTGCTCTCCCGCACCAGCGCCGGCCGGTCGGGGGTGGCCCACTCGACGGCCTGTGGCGCCCAATCGTAGCCGACGAGCCCCAGGTAACCGCGGGTCCCGGTGATCTGGATGGTGTGCCGCTTCTCCCCGCTGCCGTCGTGACCATGCGGGTTGAAGTAGTTGAAGCCCGACTGGACGTGGGAGATCAGGCCTTGCCCGTGATCGAGCAGCAGCATCGCGTTGTCCTCCTCAGTGACCCGGATGGTGCCCTTCTCGTGGATGGCCCGATCCGGCGTGACGATGCTGAGCATCGCCGTGACCCGCCGCACCGGCCCGAGCAACCCGGTCAGGCTGGTGAGGTTGTAGACCGCCAAGTCCGGCAGGCTTCCGCCCCCCTTCTCGTAGAAGAACGACGACCAGTCCGGCCCCTCATGCCCGTAGAAGGCATGGGCCGCGGCCAGTCGACCCAGTTCGCCCGAGGCGATCTTGCGGGCCATGAAGGCGAACTGGGGGCTCTGGACGGTGATCGGCGCGCCCCACAGGCGCAGTTTCTGGCGGCGGGCCATCCGAAGCAGGTCCTGGCCCGCGGCGAGGCTGTTGGCGATGGGCTTCTCGCTCCAGACATGCTTGCCGGCCTGCAGGGCGCGGCGATTGACGGCCTCGTGGGCCTGCATGTCGGTGAGGTCGATCAGGAACTCGAAGGGCGCCCCTGCCAACAAGGCCTCGATGTGCGGATGGTGGTGGGGCACCCCGTAGGCCTCGGCCTGCGTCCGGGCCCGCTCCGGGCGGATGTCGCAGACGCTCACCACCTCCACGAACGGGCAGCGCTTGAGCACCGGCAGGTATTGGTTGGAAACGCTGCCGCAGCCGATCACGGCGGTCCGGATGCGTCTCGGGGCGGCCCCGGCAGCGGACAAGGCCGGAACGGCTGCCCCCAGGGCCACGGCACCGGCGGTCAGCAGGGCCGTCTGGGTGAACTCGCGTCGCGAGAGGCTGGCCGGGTTGGGTGGGGTCTTCACGGTGGTGTGGTCACCGGTACCGCCTTGGCGGTGATCCCGCAAGACGGGATGCCGGACGGGTTTCCGAGGCGGCCGCCCAGAGGGTCTCCGGAGGAAGGCCTCTCCTGACGCTGGAGGCTTGGGCTCAGCGGGCCCGGGCTCAGCGGCCCTTGACCGGCTGGTTTCCGGCCTTCTCCCAGGCGGTGATGCCGCCGGCGAGATTGACCACCTTCCCGAACTTCAGGCCGTCCATCTGGCCACAGGCCTTGGCGCTGCGGCCGCCCACGGCGCAGTGCACGAGG
>JBIKMQ010000410.1:0-3360 GCA_044359215.1 Candidatus Chromulinivoraceae bacterium | reverse complement strand
GCCTGCGGCCATGACATCCACATGGGCTGCCTCGTGGGCACCGCCCGGCTCCTGTCGGCCATGAAGGACTCGTGGCGGGGCACGCTCGTCTTCCTGGGACAACCGGCCGAGGAACGTGGCGGGGGCGCCAGGGCCGTGCTGAAGGACGGTCTCTTCGAGCGCTTCCCGAAGCCCATCGCCTGCATCGCGCTGCATTGCAACGCGTCGCTGCTCACGGGGAGCGTCGGGTTCGTCGAGGGCTTCACCTTCGCCAATGTCGATTCGGTGGACATCACCGTGCGCGGCGTCGGTGGGCACGGCGCCTACCCGCACCTCACCAAGGATCCCATCGTGTTGGCCTCGCAAATCGTCCTGGCGCTCCAGACGGTGGTCAGCCGCGAGACCCGGCCCGGAGAGCCTGCGGTGGTGACCGTGGGATCCATCCATGGCGGCTCGAAACACAACATCATCCCGGACACCGTCCAGCTGCAGCTCACCCTGCGCAGCTACACCGAGGAGGTCCGCCAGAACACCCTCGCCTCGATCCGCCGCATTTGCCGCGGCCTGGCCGAGAGCGCGGGATTGCCGGCGGAACTGCACCCGCAGGTGCGCGTGGCCAATGAGTTCACGCCGGCCCTGTACAACGACCCGACGCTCACCCGACGCCTGTCGCGGACGGCCTCCAGCTGGCTCGGTGCGGACCGGGTGCTGGCCCTCCAGCCAGTGATGGGCGGCGAGGACTTCAGCGAATTCGGCCGCACCGCCGACAAGATCCCCATTTGCCAGTTCTGGCTGGGGGTGGTTTCGCCGGAGATCAACGCCGAGGCGGTCCGGACCGGCAGGCCGCTGCCCTCCCTGCACTCGCCGTTCTTCCGGCCGCAGCCCGCCCCGACGTTGAAGGCCGGCATCACCGCCCTGGTCGCAAGCGTCCTGGAACTGGCGCCTGCCACTCCTCCCCGGTAAAGCCGGCCAGCCGATCAAGCCTGCCCCTCGGTAACGTCGGTCTGGCGCCGATCTGGCGCCGGACGATGGTCCTGGTGGCAGGCTCCTGGGAGCGGACCTTCGGCGTCTCATCGGCCAAGGGCCGCCGGAGCCACGGTAACTGGATTCCTGGCCCGAACCGGGTTCCCGCTCAGAAGTCCATGGCCAGGCTGTCGGCCGCCACCGCCGTCTCCAGGCATCGCCGAGCCCGTTCCATGGCCAAGGGCGAGATACCATCCACGGAACCGGTCCAGAACCTGGCCAATCCCTCGACCAGGGCCGGGGTGTGGTGGCGGCGGAATCGACGGAGCACCCGCGGTTCCGGCACATCCCCCGAGCAGAGGTATTCCAGTTCAGGAACGTTCCGGCAGGCCTCGGCAATCTCATCGGATCCGACCACGCCTCGCGAATAGGCCAAGATGAGGACGCTCGCCAGCATGCGGGTGGCCGCCGTGGGGCCTCCCGGCTCGGCCTGGAATCCGAGGCCTGGCCACGGTGTCGCACCCACCGCATGGAACACGCGCGACAGGAGGTCGCTGGCAAGCCACTGGTTGGCCATGCCGTCCCTTGAGGAATCGGAGTTCGCACCCATGCACCCAACGTCCCAGCCGCCTGTGACAATCAGGTGACGGGCCGGCGACATTTCGGTCAGAACGAACGCGACCACGATGCGATGTTCAGGGCCGTCCGGCACCATTGGCCCCACGGTCACCAGCTGGCTACGCGAGCGTTCCCCGGCGGATCCATCCATCCAGGTGACGTCGAAGCCTTCACGCGGCCGGAAAACACCGACACCTCGGTGTCCGGGAAGCGCCCCTCGCACATATCAACGAATCGGGATGGGATGATTTATCCCTTGGATTGACCACCTTCCGGCGATACCCTCCGGCCATGTCGAATCGGTCGGAAGCTCAATCGCGTTCGTGGACTCGTGGTCAGGGATTCGTGGACCTGCTGGATCAACGCATCGCCATCATCGATGGCGCGATGGGCACGGTCATCCAGCGCTACAAACTGGGCGAGGCCCAGTTCCGGGGCGAACGCTTCCATGACTGGAAGGGCAAGGATCTCAAGGGCAACAACGAGTTGCTCCAGATCACCCAGCCCCAGGTCATCGAGGAGATCCACCGCCACTACCTCGAGGCCGGTGCCGACCTGATCGAGACCAACACCTTCTCGGCCACCACCATCGGCCAGCACGACTTCTTCTTCCGCCACGCCGAGGGCCGCAAAGACCAGGCGTTCTTCAACGAGGTGATCGTCGACCCGTTCCTGCGCGACCTCACCCGCGAGATGAACCTCGCCTCGGCCCGACTGGCCCGACGCGCGGCCGACACGGTGGCGGCGGCCACGGGCATCCCGAGGTACGTCGCCGGGGCCATCGGGCCGATGCCGGTGACGACGTCGATCTCGCCCGACGTCAACGACGCCGGCTTCCGCTCCGTGAACTTCCAGCAACTCGTCACCGCCTACACCGAGCAGGTCGAGGCGTTGATCGAGGGCGGCGTGGACGTGCTGCTGGTGGAGACCATCTTCGACACGCTCAACGCCAAGGCCGCGCTCTTCGCCATCCAGCAGGTGCAGGACCGGTTGCAGGTCCGCCTGCCGCTGATGATCTCGGGCACCATCACCGACCTGTCGGGCCGCACGCTCACGGGCCAGACGGTGGAGGCCTTCTGGAACTCCGTGCGGCACGCCGAACCCATCACCATCGGCTTCAACTGCGCGCTCGGACCGAAGGAGATGCGGGCCTATGTGCAGGAACTGCACCGCATCGCCGACACCCGCATCTGCGTGTATCCCAACGCCGGCCTGCCCGACCCGCTGTCGCCGACGGGATTCCCGGAGACCCCGGAGACCCTCGCGCCGCAGATCCGGCCGTGGGCCGAGGAGGGCTGGCTCAACGTGGTGGGCGGCTGCTGCGGCACGACCCCGCCCCACATCCAGGCCATCGCCGAGGCCGTGAAGGGCCTGGCCCCGCGCAAGACGCCCACGCTGGAACCGCTCCTGCGCCTCAGCGGCATGGAGGCCTTCAACCAGACCCGGCAGACCAATTTCATCAACATCGGTGAGCGAGCCAACGTCACGGGCTCGCCGAAGTTCTCCAAGCTCATCCTCGCCGGCGACTACGACTCGGCCCTCGAGATCTGC
Source organism: Candidatus Chromulinivoraceae bacterium (assembly GCA_044359215.1). Taxonomy (GTDB): domain Bacteria; phylum Verrucomicrobiota; class Verrucomicrobiia; order Limisphaerales; family UBA9464; genus SXXZ01. Next base: position 249 of record JBIKMQ010000410.1, on the reverse strand, counting down.
AAACAACAGGTCGAGGCGGGAGCCCAGATCATCGACATCAACATGGACGAGGGGATGCTCGACGGCGCCGCGGCCATGTCGAAGTTCCTCAACCTCATCGCCGCCGAGCCCGACATCGCCCGGGTGCCCATGATGGTCGACTCGTCGAAGTGGTCGGTGCTGGAGACGGGTCTGCGCTGCCTCCAGGGCAAGGGCATCGTGAACTCCATCTCGCTCAAGGAGGGCGAGGAGCGCTTCCTCGAGCAGGCC
>JBIKMQ010000409.1:0-3363 GCA_044359215.1 Candidatus Chromulinivoraceae bacterium | reverse complement strand
CAGGGCGGCGGCCCCGGCGACGTGCGGTGCCGACATGGAGGTGCCGCTCATCGGCGTGGCCTCGAAGCCGTAGCCGGCCTTGGCCGAAGGGATGCCACTGCCCGGGGCGGCCAGGTCGGGCTTGAGCCGGCCCGAGTGGGCGACCGGCCCCCGCGAGCTGGAGTCGTTGAGCCGGTCTGCCAGTTCCGGGCGGACCGTCGCCGCGCGGGGCTCGAGCGTGATCGTCAGCCCCTCGGCCAGGCGGCGCTTCAGGATGGCCCCGTCGGAGCGCGAGATCATCACCCCCGGGATGCGGATGTCGGAGACGTCCCCGGAGGCTCCCATCGGGATGGGCGATCCGTCGACGTTGTTCACCATCACCACGGCCACCGCGCCCGCCCGCTGGGCCGCCCGCACCTTGCTGGTGAAGAAGCACGTTCCCCGGTCGATGAGCGCGATGCGGCCCCGGAGCTCGTTGGTGTTGGTCACCAGACCATTGTCGCCATCCTGGCACGCGTTGGCCGGGAGGGTGGCGACGACCTGGGCGGAGATCCTCGGACCATTGGCGATGGGTCGCGTGAAGGCTCCCTCCACCATCGCGTACTCGCCAGCCACCTCCGGGGGGGCGGTGACGCTGATGGTCGAGGACGTCGACCCGTCGTCGAAGGAGTTGGCCACCGTGATCGCATGGGCTGCGGTGCCCGGGTCCCCGACGACGTAGTGCGTGTTGCCGGCATTGCCCGCCGAGACCACCACCACGGTGCCCAGGGAGGCCAGGCGCCGGATCGCGGCGGTCTGGGAGGTCTCGTCATCGGTGCCGAACGGGGACCCGAGGGACAGGTTGACCACGTCCGCGCGGTCGGAGGTGTCGCCGTCCCGGTTGGGATCCGCCGCCCGGTCGAGGGCCAGCGGCACGAGGGCCGTGGTGCCGCGTGCGCCGAACACCTTGAAGGCCAGCAGCGAGGCTTCCGGCGCCACGCCGGGCCCGATCAGGAACGCGTTGGTGTGGATGCCCGGGACGTAGGGGCCGGCGAACGGGGTGCCATCGTCCAGCACGCCCAGGCCCGCGGCGATCCCGGCGACGTGGGTGCCGTGGCCGTTGGGCAGCGGATCGAGCGGGTCGGCGTCGGGCCGCGGGCTGGTGCGGCCGAATTCACCCGAGGAATCGTAGTCGTCCCCGGCGAAATCCCATCCACCCACGACCTTGGCCGTCGGGAAGGAGCCGGGCTCGATCAGGGCCGGGTTGTTGTTGGCATGGTCCTCCGGGTCGCCGGAACCGCCGAACTGGGCGTGGAGGTAGTCGATGCCCGAGTCGATGATGGCGATGCGGATGCCCTTGCCGGTGAAGCCCGATCCGGCGCCCGGGGGCAGCCAGGCCTGCGGGGCGCCGATGAAGGGGACCGAGGTGCGGGTGTGGCGCTCCATGGGCCGCACCCGTTCCACCGCCACCACCCCCGGCAGCGCCCGGAGTTGGTCGAGTTCCGCCGGTTCAGCCGTGACCATCAGGCTGTTGACCAGCGTGTAGGTGCTCCCGACCACGACGCTGCCCGAGCCGGCCAGGCGTTTCTGCAGGACCGCATGCTCGCCCACCAGCGCCCGTCGTCGTGCCTTGCCCGCATCGACCTGATCCTTCAGGGGGCGACCCGACTTGGCCTGGGACTCGCGGGCCTCCACCACGGAATCGCCCGACAGGATCAACTGGTAGGTGGCCGGTGCCGTCAAGCCGCCGAGGGTCCAGACGAGGCCGAGGAGCGGGAGGGTCAGTCGCAGGAGCCGGTTCATGGGGGTGGGGGAAGGACGTCCCGGCGAAAATTGGATCCCGGACCGGGTCGGCGCCAGCGGTTTTCCCATCGCCGCGCGGCCGTCCGGTCCCGGAGGCGCCCCCCGGCTCCGAGACAAGGTGACAGGTTCAAGGTCGGGGTCCGGGGTGCCGGGGCACCCGGCCGCCGGACTTCCCAACCCGGCCCGGCGCGACTAGCGTGGCCGGGTCATGCTGCTGGTCATCGACAACTACGATTCGTTCACCTTCAACCTCGTCCAGTACCTCGGGGAGATGGGCGTGGAGATGCAGGTGCATCGCAATGACCAGATCGGCGTGGAGGAGGCCCTCGCGCTGAAGCCGGAACGGGTGCTCATTTCCCCGGGGCCCTGTTCGCCGCGCGAGGCCGGCCTTTCCAATGACCTGATCCGCGCCTTCTCCGCGCGCCGGGTTCCCATCCTCGGGGTCTGTCTGGGGCACCAGTGCATTTGCCACACCTTCGGGGCCACTGTGGAAGTCAACTACCGCATGATGCACGGCAAGACCTCGCCCATCTTCCACGACGGCAAGGACCTCTTCGAGGGCATGCCCAACCCGTTCAACGCCACCCGCTACCACTCGCTGGTGGCGCGGCGCGAGACGTTGCCGCCCGAGTTGGTGGTGACGGCATGGACCGAGGAGGGCGAGGTGATGGGCGTGAGGCACACGGCGCTGCCGATCTGGGGCGTGCAGTTCCATCCCGAGAGCATCCTCACGGAGAACGGCAAGACTCTCCTGGCCAATTTCCTCAGGCTGGGTTGAGTCCCGGGGCTCGCCTCGGCAGGTTGCCGGCCGTACACTCCTGTCCCAGTGAAAGCCGCCGTCCTCCGTGGAGTCCAGGAACTCGTCGTCGACACCGTCCCCCAACCGACGCCGCACGCCGGCGAGGTGGTCGTGCGACTGCATGCCGCCGCCCTCAACCACCGGGATGTGTGGATCAAGGGTGGGCACTACGCCGGCTTGAAGTTTCCGGTCATTCCCGGCTCCGACGGCGCGGGCACCGTGGTCGAGACCGGCCCGGGTGTGGATCCCGCGCTGGTGGGGCAGGAGGTCATCCTGAATCCGTCGCTCGATTGGGGGCATTCCGAGAAGGCCCAGGAGCCCCGCTTTTCCATCCTTGGCCTGCCGCGCGACGGCACGCTGGCCGAGTTCGTCAGCATCCCGGCGATACAGTTGGCGCCCAAGCCCACGCACCTGTCGTGGGAGGAGGCCGCGGCGCTGCCGCTGGCCGGGCTCACCGCCTACCGGGCGGTCTTCAGCCGGGCCGGCCTCAAGGCCCACGAGCGCATCCTCATCCACGGCATCGGCGCCGGGACGGCCCTCTTCGCCCTGCAGTTCGCCGTGGCCGCGGGCGCGATCCCCTGTGTGACCTCGAGCGCCCCTTGGAAACTCGCGCGGGCCCACGAACTGGGATCCAAGGCGGGATCGCTCTACAACCTGCCCGACTGGCATGTCGAGTTCGGCAAGCACCACGGGCCCTTCGACGTGGTGGTCGACAGTGCCGCCGGCCCCGGCTTCGAGACGCTCATCGACCTCACCGCCTCGTGCGGGCGGATCGTCTTCTTCGGGGCCACCCGCGGGAATCC
>JBIKMQ010000408.1:0-3377 GCA_044359215.1 Candidatus Chromulinivoraceae bacterium | reverse complement strand
GAGGCGCGGGTCCCGTCCATCGCGGTCCAGGCTCAGGACGAACCCTCCCGGCGCCTTGCGGCCGGCGCCGAATCCGTTGACGTCGTCCTGGCGGGGCATGGCGAGGTCCTCCGCGTAGTGGGCCACGGGGGAGTTGGTCGAAAGGTCGGTCGGCACGTCGGTGAAGTTGCCGGCGACGGCATAGATCCGTTTGTCGGGCCCCTTGACCAGGGCATGGGGACCATGTTCGCCGGCGCTGCCCTTCCAGCGGTGCAGCACCTCGGTGGACTCGTAGTTGCCGTCGCCGTCGGCATCCCGGATGCGGTAGAGATGGTACCCCTCGGGTCCGCGGCCGTTGAGGTAGAGGGCCCCGAAGGCGTGGAGGATGCCCATGGCACCCCCGACCTGCGTCTGCAGGCGTTCCATCTTCGCGATCCGGCCCTGGTCGAGGGTCAACCGGAGGAGGGGCTCCGACCCCTGCGGGCTGACGATCAGGCGTCCCTGGTCGTCCCGGGTCATCGAGATCCAGGAACCCTCACCCGGCCGGGCGCTGTGGACCAGTTCCAGGCGGAATCCCTCCGTCACCTGGATGGCGTCGACGGGCGTGGCCACCGGGTCGAGGGACACGGGGCCCCAGGGAGGCGTCCCGACCGGCCCCAGCAACTGGACACGGGTCCAACCCGAGACGCCATCGGTCGAGGTCTCCCACGTGCCATCGGTGGGAAGCTCCACCCGCGGGGCACCGCCCAGGATGAACTCGATGCGGGCCAGGATGCCGCCCCCCCCGGAACGGTTCCGGGCCTTGATCTCCAGCACGTTCTGCCCCCGGACCACGGAGCGGATCTTGAAGCGCGAGGGCCTTTGCCAGGAGGCGTTGGAACCCATGCGCTGCCGGTTGATCGAGACCTCGGCCTCGTCATCGGCCGCGATCACCACCTCGCCGCCGGTGGCCCCAGGCGGCACGGTGAAGGTCCGGCGGAAGAAGCGGGTTTCGTCCTCCGCCCCGGCCGGACCCCAAATCCATTGCGGCACCGACTCGGCACGGACACGACAGACCCACAGGACGACCCAGGCGACCAAGGCGACTAACCGCAGGCTCATGACGGCCATGAAAGCCGTTCGCACCGGACAACGAAAGCCCGGAAACGCTCCCGGTGGGTTCTCGCGGAGGCCCGTTCCCGGCCGCATCGACCACCCTGCCGACCACCGCATCAGGCACCCGGACCGGCAACCCTGAAGGTCTCGACCGGGGCCGAAAAAAAAGCTCTGGCCGCCCGGCGCGCCGATGTCATGATCGACGCGTTGGTTCTCCAGAGGACCTTTTGAACGCCGCAACGACGGGAGAGGGGCCCTCGGTCCGGAACGCCCACAAGGCGGGCCGGTAGAGGAGGATTCGTTTGGTTGTTTGGGTTAGGCGGGCGCCGCAAGGCGCCCGCTTTTTTCGTTTCAAGCCCGTCCGCGGCCCCCATCACACTCCCTCCGCCGCCCGCCGGGCCGGATTGGCCGAGACAAGTCGGCATCCCGGAAGATACCCTGCCCCTCAAGATGAGTCTTTCCGACCGAGGACTGCTCTGGCTGGCCCAGGGATTCGGCTCCGGGAGGCTGCGGCCCGGGCCCGGCACCTGGGGCAGCCTGGTCGGGTGTGCCTGGGCCGGGGTGCTGCTGCATGTTCCTAGCGGCTGGGCGCTGGTGGCAACCATCGCGACCATCCTCGCGGCGGTCCCGGTCTGCAGTCGGGCCGAGTCGCTGCTGGGGAGTCCGGATCCCGGTTCGGTGGTGCTCGACGAGATCGTGGCCATGCCGTTGGCCCTGCTGCCGCTGCGTGCCGCCGGCCAGCTCGGCTGGATCCCCGCCCTGGACCTGTCCGCAGCCTCCGCCGGTCTGTGGTGGTTGGGGGCCTTCATCCTGTTCCGCGTCCTCGACATCGCCAAACCCTGGCCGGTGGGCGCGCTGCAGAACCTGCCCAGGGGGTGGGGCATCGTGCTGGATGACGTTGCCGCCGGGCTGATCGGCGGCATCCTCCTGCTGGCCGCCGCCCGGATCCTGACCTGACCTCCGTTTCAAGCCTCCCGCCGTCCCGCCCCCCCCGCCCAAAGCCCCAACCATCCGTCCCACCGATCCGCCCCGCCATGCCCACGCCGACCGCCTTCCGGTTCCCGAAACCCGCCACCTTGAAGACCGCCGGGGAGTTGCGCCGCCGATTCTCCGAGGTCGGCCACCCGGTGCCGGTCGACGACGCGCCGCGGCCCGAGGCGCTGGGCCAGCCGATCCCGGCGGGCACGGGCGTGCCGAAACCCATTGGCAACCGGTGGGCCATCCTGCCGATGGAAGGCTGGGACGGCACGATGGACGGCAGCCCCACGGAACTGGTCCGCCGCCGCTGGCGACGCTTTGGGCAAAGCGGCGCCAAGCTGGTGTGGGGCGGCGAGGCCGTCGCGGTGCGCCCGGATGGCCGCGCCAACCCGCATCAACTGGTGCTCTCCGAGGCCAACCTGGCGGGAATCGAATCCCTGCGCGGCGAGCTGGCGGCCTCCCACCGGGAACGCCATGGGCAGGACCACGACCTGGTCGTGGGCCTCCAGCTCACCCACTCCGGCCGTTTCGCCCGGCCCGCGGACAAGACCCGGCTCGAGCCCCGGATCGCCTACCGGCATCCCCTGCTCGACGACCGGTTCGGCATCACCGACGACCGGGCGGTGCTCACCGACACCGAGGTGGACGACCTGGTCGGCGACATGGTGGCCGCGGCGGTCCGGGCCCAACGGGCGGGCTTCGACTTCGTGGACCTCAAGCATTGCCACGGCTACCTGGGCCACGAGTTCCTCTCGGCCGTCACGCGGCCCGGCCGCTATGGGGGCTCGTTCGCGCACCGGACGCGCTTCCTCACCGACCTCGTGGCCGGGATCCGGCGGGATGCCCCGGGCCTGGCGATCGGGGTCCGCCTGAGCCTCTTCGACAGCCTGCCCTACCGGAAGGGTCCCGACGGGATCGGCGAGCCGATGGACTGGTCCGGCCCCTACCCGCATGCCTTCGGCGCGAACCCGGAACATCCGCTGGAGGCCGATCTCACCGAGCCATTCGCCTTCCTGGAGCTTCTCCAGCGGCTGGGCATCCGCCTCGTGTGCCTGACGGCGGCCAGCCCGTACTACAACCCGCACCTGCAACGCCCGGCGATGACCCCGCCCAGCGACGGGTACCTGCCGCCGGAGGATCCCCTGGCCGGCGTGGCCCGCCAGATCGAGGCCGTCGCGCAGGCCAAGGCCCGATTCCCGGACCTCGTCCTCGTGGGCTCGGCCTACACCTACCTGCAGGAGTGGCTGCCGAACGTCGCCTCGGCCCAGGTGGCCGCCGGCCGGGTGGACTCGGTGGGTCTCGGTCGGATGGTCCTGAGCTATCCC
>JBIKMQ010000407.1:0-3378 GCA_044359215.1 Candidatus Chromulinivoraceae bacterium | reverse complement strand
AGGTCGACCGGGTGGTACCCCTGGTGGCCAACCACATGGTCCATTCCGAGGATCCGTCGCCGCGCATGGTGCGCCGATTGTCCGTGCGGCTCCGGCCATCGACCATCGACGAGTTGTGCGCCGTGATGACGGCCGACGCCTCGGCCCGCCCACCGCGTCCGGCCGGGGTGCCTCGGTCGGTGCAGCAGCTCCGGGACGCGGCGGCGGCTCTTCAGCTGGAAGCCGCCGCACCGGCCCCGCTCCTGCAAGGACGGCATCTCCTGGCGCGCGGCTGGCTTGGGGGCCCGGCCCTCGGAGCGCTGCTGAAGCAGGCCTACGCCGCGCAGTTGGACGGGGAGTTCACCGACCTGGAGGGGGCGCTCCGGTGGGTGTCGGAGGCTGCGTGGACGGGAAAGAACCAATCTGAGGACCGATCCCAGGGCGTCCACCCGACGGATGGAGTCGACGGATCCGACCGGCACGGCGGGCCGCCCTCGGCCTGAAGGTGGTCGCTGGTGTCGGGAATTCTGGGCCTTGGGTGTCTCGGGGGCGGACACCAGACTCCCCGAGAGTCATCGGCCGAGCTGGTCCGTGAGCCAACGGTTCAGGGCGTCCGTGTCATCGAGGAGTTGCTCGGTCGCGCCGGACAGCCAGCAGAACCCGGGACCATAGGCCGGTCCATTGGCCACGACCGCGTCGGATCGGCAGGCCGTCCTCTGCTCCCGGGCCCGCTGGAGCACCTCCTCGCGGGATCCGTCCACCTCGTACTTCCAGCCGGTGATCCGGGCCTGCGGATACAGGTCGCGCAGGCGGGCCAGGATCTTTGGGGTCGGGCGCAGCTCGGCCCACAGCACCCCCTCGCGGGTGGAGTGCTTGCCGGCCGAGAGCGGCACCATGGACCCGTCGGCCGCCCGGCGGAACACTCCGCCCACCTCGAAGTCGGCGACGGCCGCCGCGTGGAAGATCGCCACCGGTTTCCCCGTGGCATGGCCCTCGAAGCAGGCCAGCAGCTCGCGGGTGGTGCCAAAGGCCTCGGTGGCCACGGCGTGGAGCGGTGGGGGTGCGGTGGCGCTGCGGCTGCGCAGGAGCAGCACCTCATGCCCGGCGCAGGCCAGATGATTGGCCAGCGTGGTGCCAAGCGTGCCGGTCGAGTGGTTGGTCAACCGGCGCACTGAGTCGAGGGGCTCCACGGTGGGACCCGCCGTCACGAGGCAACGCATGGCGGGGCTCACCCTACGCCGGAGCTGTCTGGAGCGCCATGCCGGCCTCGAGGAGCCCTCTGGAAGACAGCCATGCCGTCAGGCCGGCAGCGCGGTGCCGCGGGGGAAACCAGGCGGGCGGCGCCGATCACAGGGCCCGGCGAAGGTGGCCCGCGTAGCCGGTCATTTCCACGAAGGCACGGCCCACCTCCTTGCCTTGGCCGTCGAGGACCCGGCAGGCGCCTTCCCAATAGGGCACGCCGCCGATGCCGCCGGAGAGTTCCTGGTCGGCGCAGAGGGGCTCGATGCGCAGGGTGGGCCCGGGGCGGCCATCAGGTTCGGGCACCGTGAGCAGCACGGTCGCCGGATAGGTGCCGCCGGAGCGCGGGCTTTGCCACCGGCCCTCTCCACGCCAGGTGAAGCGGTCCGGGCCCCACTGCGACACGCGGCCGTCCTGGCCGATCCAGGCCACCGTGGAAAAGGCATCGGTGCTGCCGTCGTCGCGGCGCATCCGGTAGGCCATGAGTTCGCGACCGTCGAAGAACTGGATGCTCGTCCAATCCCAGCCCACCTGGCCTTCGCCGAGTTGGCTGCTGCTCAGTTCGTGATCCATCCAGGCTTCGCCTTCGATCCGCTCGGTCTTGGATCCGCGGCGGAGTTCGCCGGTCACCGCGAGCCGGGGGAAGGTCAGGTAGTGGCTGGCCGCCGAGGGTTCCCGGGCCTTGCGCGAAACGCCGTTGGTGCCGAAGACGACCAGGGGTTTCTTCGGCGTCAGGCGCATGCGCCAGAACAGGTCGGCCTGAATGCCTCCGCGCAACTCGAGCGTCGGGTTCCCCTGGGCATCCGCACCCAGGTCCTTGAGGGACCAGTTGCCGTTGCGGACCTCCAGGCGGTTCGTCGCGGCTTGGGCGTCCCAGCCCCGGCGATTGAGGCGCTCCTCGTGGCGGAAGGTCTTCGTGGAGACGTCGAGCCACGCCATGTGCGCGAGCAAGAACACGTCGTTGGCGAAATTCGGCGTTCCCGGGGAGGCCGTCGGAAGGTTGGTGTCCTGGGGTTGAGGTGCTGGCACCACGTCGGAGGCCCGTCGGAAGAAGGTGGCCTGGAAGCCATGGCGCTCGCCGCCCTCGGAGGTCAGGTGGCCGGTGAGGTACCACCACTCGATCTTGAACTCGGGATGACTGCCATGGTCGGCGGGGAAGCGGAACGAACGCCCCGGTTGGGGCAGGGCGAAGGTCCGGGCGGCCGTCGATGGCGTCACCGGCGGGGTGCCCAGAGAGGTTGGGTGTTCCACCGCGTGCCCCGGGACCGATGCCAGTCCGCCGAGGAGCAGGGCCACGCAACGGATGGCAACGCGGCACCGGAGCCGGCGGAGGAAGGCCCGCATCCGGGCCCGGGATGGAACTCGCAGGGGATTCATTCTTCGCGTTCGGCGGGCAGGGAGGCGCCCCAGCGCCCGATGCTCCATCCGGTCAGGCCTGCCATGGCAAGCACCGCCAGGGCCAGCCCTCCCATCCAGAGCCATGGGGGATCGGTCTCCAGCGTCCAGCCGAAGGTCTGCACGTTCACCCGGTGGATCAGCAACCAGCCCAGGGCGAGGCTGGCGGCCAGACCCACCACGATGCCGATGGTCGCGGTGAGCAGGCTCTCGATCGTCGTCGCCCAGGCGATCTCGGAGTGGCGGAAGCCCAGGGCTCGCAGCGTGGTCAGGTCGTCGCGGCGCTCCCAGAGCAGGCTGGCGAGGGTGAAGCCCAGCCCAAGCACCGAGACCGCCACCCCGATGAGTTCGAGGGCGTCGGTGATGGCGAAGGTCTGTCGGAAGATGCGCAGCGCCTCGCTCCGCAGGTGGGGCTGGGTGTAGACCGCCAGCCCGGGATGCGCCGCCTTCCAGCGCGCCCGCACCGAGGCCGCGTCGGCGGAGTCGCGCAGCTTGGCGATGATGCTCGTCGCCAGTTCGTCGCCGAACCAGTCCGCGAAGTGCTCGCGCTGAATGACCACCGCGCCCCGCTCGTTGCCATAGTCGGAGAAGATGCCCGCGAGCGTCACCACCTTGGGTCCCGCCGGCGTCGGCAGGGTCAGGGTGTCGCCCCGGTGCAACCGGAACCGGTGTGAGAAGCTCTCGCTGGCCAGGGCCAGGTCCCGGTTGCGGGCCGGATCCCAGAGCGCATCGCCGGTCGGCGCCTCCCGCCAGGCGATCCGGGCC
>JBIKMQ010000406.1:0-3381 GCA_044359215.1 Candidatus Chromulinivoraceae bacterium | reverse complement strand
AGGCCCCGGGCCCGGGATTGCCCTGGCAGCCGCCGTCGGTGTGGATGGTCACGCGCTTCAACGGGCCGGACTCTGGTCGGAGTCCGTCCGGAGGGGAAGCCGACTCCATCGCCGCCGTCGGGCCGCCCGGACACCGATCGATCCCGGTCTTGCCGGCCGGGGTGGCCTGTCCCCTAATGAGCGCGCAACGTTCCATGATCCCGCTCCAAGCGCCGTTCACCGCCGACAAGATCCGGGCCCTCAAGGTCGGGGACGAGGTCCTGATCTCCGGGGTCCTCTTCACCGGACGCGATGCCGTCCACAAGTACCTGCACGAGGGCGGCGAACTGCCCCCGGGGGTGGATCTCCGCGACGGGATCATTTACCACTGCGGGCCGGTGGTGCTGAAGGAGGCCGACGGATCGTGGAAGGTCACCGCCGCCGGTCCCACCACGTCGATCCGCGAAGAGCCCTACCAGGCCGACATCATCCGCGACCACGGCGTGCGCGGCGTCATCGGCAAAGGCGGCATGGGCGAGAAGACGCTGGCCGCCTGTCAGGAGCATGGCTGCGTGTACCTGCACGCCATCGGCGGCGCGGCCCAGGTGCTGGCCGAATGCGTGGTGCGCGTGCGCAACGTGTCGCTGCTCGAGAAGTTCGGGTCGCCCGAGGCCATCTGGGAACTCGAGGTGCGCGATTTCCCGGCCGTGGTGACCATGGATTCCCACGGGCGGTCGCTCCACCGCGAGGTGTTCGCCGCCAGCGCGGCGGCCCTCCAGGAACGGCTCTGAGGCGGCATGGACCTGGCCGAACTGGGTTGGGATGCGGGCTGGGAGAGCGCCTTCGCCCCGCATCGCCCCCTCGGCCTCGAGCCTGCGCGGGTGGTCCATGAGGACAAGCTCTCCTACGTCGTGGTCGGCGCCACGGGTGACCGACCGGCGGTCATCACCGGCCGTCTGAGGCACCTCTGCCCCCGCGACCAGGACTTGCCGAAGGTCGGCGATTGGGTGGGCGTGCGCCCGGTTCCGGGCGAGTCCAAGGGAGTCATCGAGGCGCTGCTGACCCGCCGCTCGCAAATCGCCCGCAAGATCACCGGCCGGGGCAACGAGGCCCAGATCGTGGTCACCAATGTCGACGTGGCCTTCGTGGTGCAGGCGATGGATGCCACCTTCAACGCCCGCCGGCTCGAGCGGTTCCTGGTCATGGTGCTCGAGGGTGGGGTGAAGCCGGTGGTGGTGCTCAACAAGCTCGACCTCTGCAAGGCCCCGCGCCGGATGATCTCGGAGGCCGAGGCCGTCTCGGGCGGCGCACCGGTGCTGCCGGTCTGCGCCAAGACGGCCAAGGGCACGGGCCGCCTCCGGGAACTCCTCGGGCCCGGATCGACGGCGGTCTTCATCGGCACCTCGGGCGTGGGCAAGTCGAGCCTCATCAACCGGTTGGTGGGCGGCACCTTGCAGCCGACCCTCGAGGTGCGCGACAGCGACTCCAAGGGGCGGCATGCGACCACCTGGCGCGAGATCATCCCGGTGCCCTCGGGCGGCCTGGTCATCGACACGCCCGGCATGCGGGAGTTCCACCTGTGGTCGGCCGATCTCGGCCTCGACACGGCCTTTCCGGACATCACCGGGCTGGCCGCCGGGTGCCGGTTCCGCGACTGCACCCATGGCGCCGAGCCGGGGTGCGCCGTCCGCACGGCCCTCGATTCGGGCGGTCTCGCGGCCGGACGCTATGAGAGCTTCCGCAAGCTCCAGGCCGAATTGGCCGAGCTGGAGCGCGGCCGCATCGAACAAGACCGCCGAGCTCGCTCCTCGCGCCCCAAGACTTCCGCCCGCCATGCCTTGCCCGAGGAGGATGGCGGTGACGATGTCGGCGATGGCGACTGAGCCCGGGCCCGGGGGCCGATTTGAGGAAACCGGTCGCGGGTCCACGTTGCGGGTACGATGGCCGGCCTTGAGGCGACTCTTCCCAACCCGTTTCCGCCGACGCGGGAGGCGGCGTTGGCCCGATGGCGCGAGTTCCTGCCGGTGGCCCGTCGCTATGGGGCGCTGCGCAACCAGGTCGTTCCTGGTCATCCTCACGTGACGCGGTTGTCACCGGCGGTGCGGGCTCGGCTGGTGTCCACCGAGGAGCTGGTGGGTTCGCTGCTCGAGACGCACCGCTTCGACGCTATCGAGAAGCTCGTGCAGGAACTGGTGTGGCGCGACTACTGGAAGGGGTGGCTGGAGCTGCGACCCGGCGTCTGGTCGGCCTACCGGGCCGAGGTGGAGCGCCTCCGCGCCGAGGTCGATCCGGCGGTGCTTCGGCGAGCCGAGGCCGTGATGTCGGGCGAGGGCGGGATCGCCGTGATGGATGGGTTCACCCGCGAACTGATCTCGACCGGATATCTGCACAACCACGCCCGCATGTGGTGGGCGGGTCATTGGATCCACGTCGAGCGATTGCCCTGGGCCCTGGGGGCCGACTTCTTCTACCGCCACCTGCTCGACGCCGATCCGGCCAGCAACACGCTGGGCTGGCGCTGGGTCGCGGGCCTGCAGACCCGGGGCAAGGCCTACTTGCCGAGGCGATCGAACCTGGAGAAGTACTGCGCCCCGTCCCTGCTGGCCGACCCGACCGGGCTCGAGCGCCTCGAGGACTCGGTGGTCTTGCCCGCGCCGCTGCCCGACGAGGCACCGGCCCAACGGGTCGCGTGGCGCTCCCTGTCCGAAAGCCCCGACCTGTCGGGAGGCTCGCCTGCCGGCGGCGGCCGTTGGGGCCTGTGGGTGCACGGAGAGGACCTGGGCGTCGAGGGCACGGCCCTAGGCCGGATGCGGCCCGAGGTGTTGCTCAGCGTGTTCGATGCGCGCCGGGTGGCCGCCCTCGGGATGGCACCGCTCCGGATCGCCTACCTCAAGACGGCCCTGGCCGACGGGCTGGCGCGCGCGGGCCGGCACTTCGGCTGCGCCACCGAGGCCTGTGACTCCGGCGAAGGCCTGGCCGAGGCGCTGGCGCGGGTGGCTCGGGAACGCGGCCTGATCGGATGGGTGGCCTTGCGCCCGGCCGTGGGACCGTTGGGCGACGCGATCCCGGGCATCGAGGCCGCGCTGGCGCGCGACGGCCGCAAGATCCTCTGGTGCCGCCGTTCCTGGGATGAACGCCTCTGGCCCCAGGCCTCCGCAGGCTTCTTCGGGTTCTGGGAAAAGGCCCGGCGCCGTCTGGAGCCGCGCACGGAACGACCCGATCGGGACGAGGATCCCCGGCAGCCGGGGCTGCCCTTCCCATGAATCCTCCACGCCCCATTGGTTCGACCCCAGCGGGGCCGCCGACCCCGAGTCCTGGCCGGGTCCAGCGTCTCCCGAGGCGTGCCGACTGGCAGGTGGTGTGGTTCAAGCGCGACCTGCGCCTCGCCGACCACTCGCCCCT
>JBIKMQ010000405.1:0-3385 GCA_044359215.1 Candidatus Chromulinivoraceae bacterium | reverse complement strand
GGCCGGGCTGTCGCTCGGAGCCGACAAGATTACCGTGTCCACCGTGGGGGTGGTGCCGGGCATCCGTCGATTGACCGTCGAACGCCAACCGGTGCGTCTGGCGGTTTCGCTGCATGGGGCCACCCAGGCCGAGCGGGCCGCACTCATCCCCGTGGCCCGCAAGTGGCCGCTGGACGAACTCATCGACGCCTGCCGCGAGAACACCGCCACGCTGGGTTGCCGGATCTTCTTCGAGTGGACGCTCATCGAGGGCCGCAACGACGGGCCCGACCACGCCCACGCGCTCGGCCGATTGCTGCAAGGCATCCCCTCGCAGGTGAACCTCATCCCGCTCAATCCCACCGAAGGATACGCAGGTCAGCCCACGGGCGGCATCGCCGCACGGGCCTTCCAGGACATCCTGCTCACCTACGGGCTGCCCAGCACGGTGCGCCAGCGGCGCGGCATCGACATCGCCGCCGGCTGTGGACAACTGGCGGCGATGTCGTCGTGAGGGATGGCGAGGTCGCCTTCCCCGCCACCGGTCAGAATTGCAGGGAGACCCCGGCGTACACGTTGCGCCCCACGGCGGGATCGATGCCGTTGGGGCGGACTCGTGACCAGTAGTGGCGGTCAAAGGCGTTGTTGAGGCCCCCGAACAAGCGGGCCCGGTCGGGCCAGAACTCCCACTCGGCGGTGAGGTCCCACACGGTGTAGCCCGGAATGCGGAAGTCGGCCGTGTTGTTGTCGTTGGCGAAGTGGTTGTCCACGAAGGTGCCCAGCCACGCAACCTTCACCCGGGGACCCCAACGGTAGATCAGCCCGGTGCGCAGGATGTGGTCGGGGGCGTATTGCGGGGTCAGGCCCTGGAGCGGCCCGGAGACGAATTCCGCATCCAGCCAGGACACATTGCCGTACACGCTCAGGGCGCCCCAGGTCTTGCCCACCTCCGTGCCGCGCAGGCGGTCGGAGAGGCCGATGAGGTCCAGTTCGGTGGAGGCGTCCACACCCTGGTTGACCGAGCGGCCGACATTCTCAAAACGGGTGAGCCCGCCGCTGGTCACCGCCCCGAAGCGGTCGTCGTAGTCGATGCGGAAGACGCTCAGGTCGTAGTGCCAGTGGTCGCCCGGACGCCCGCGCACCCCGGCTTCGGCCGTCCAGGTGTGGCCGGGCTCGAGGGTGCTGCTCACGGCCGTGTTGTTGCCCAGCGGCACGGCGTCGCCATAGGTCTTGGCCTTGTAGCCCTGGCTGAGGTTCGCATACAGCTCGGCCACCGGGCTGAGCGTGTACGAGAGGCCCAGGGCGCCCAACGGCACGGTGTCGAGACCGCTGTCCCGCAGCAGGGGCGAGGTGGTCTTGTCGAGGTTCAGCGTCTCGCGGATGGACTGGTGGATGTTCTCGACCCGGAACCCGGGCGTGACGCTCAGGCGGCCGAAGCGGAAGACGTTCTCGGCGAAGATGCTGCCGGCGGCCGTCTCGCGCTGGGAGCGCTGCCGCGGCGTGCCGGTCTCGGCGGTGGCGCTGGCGCCTCGATCAACCTCGAACGGGGCGTCCGACGCATAGGTGGACACGCCGCCGACCATCGTGTGGTCGTTGTTCCAGGCCTGCCACTCGTGCCGCACCCGCGTCTCGGCCCCGAAGGTGGCGTAGCGATGGGTGTTGATGGTGTTGGAGTCGATGAGGTTGGCCGTGTTGCCGAAGGCGCTGCCGCCCGAATTGCGCTGGCGCAGCGACTGACGCTCATAGGTTCCACCCCAGGCCCGCGCGGTCACCAGGGTGGCGTCGCTCCACCGGTGCTCCAGGCCGACGCTGGGGAGGTAGCGCTCGATGCGGATCCGATCTTGGAGGTTCTGGGTCGCCCGGCGGTCGTCCCCGTAGTTCAGCAGGCCAGGGCCCGACTTCAGCGTGAGCCCGCCAGGCTCCCCGCTGTCGGAAGCCGTGGCGTCCATGTCGAAGGTCCATCGGGTTTCGGCCGTGGCGTCATACACGAGGCGGATGGATCCGCTGTTGATCGCAAAGTCTCCATTGTGCCGGCGGAAACTGTCCCCCTGGCGGTGATCGAAGGACACGAGGTAACCCAGCTTGCCATCGGTGCCGTCGATGAGGGTGTGGGTGGTGTAGAGGCCGTAGCTGCCGAGGATGTGCTGGGTGCGCAGGGCGAAGGGCCGATCCCGGCGCGGCTGGTGGGTCACGTAGTTCAGTGCGCCCGAGGGCTGCGGCCCGTACATGAGCGAGGCGCCGCCGCGGATGAACTCCAGGCGGTCCACCGATTCGAAGGGCGGCGCGAAATACACGGTGGGATACCCGTAGAGGTCCAACACAAAGGGCATGCCATCCTTGAGCACCAGGAGGTTCTGCGACTCATGCGGATCGCCGATGCCCCGGTAGCCCAAGCTCAGCAGGCTGGCGTTGGGCAGCTCGCTGACCAGGAGGCCGGGAATTTGCGAGAAAGCCTGGCGGTAGTTGTCGCTCTGGATTTGCGGCAGCGCATCGAAATCCAGGATGGTGACCTTCTTGCCGGAGTACACCTTGGTGCCCTCGACTTCGGCCGGGAACGGATGGGTGACCGCCTGGTCCGCGTCGGATTCGCCGAAGATGGTGGTCCGGGGCAGCGTGCCGGCGATCTCCGGGGAATGCGGTGCCACCGGGTCTATCCCGCCGCCTCCGGACACGCCCTGCGCCCTGGCCCACGGTCCGAGCACGCAGGCCACCACGCATGGAACCAGCCTCACGAGGCCCACACCGGTCCGACTTGATCGCATCCCAATCATCGGGACTCACCCTAGACGGTCACCCGCACCATCCGCTGCCGGTGGGTTGCGGAAGTTTGCCGACGCCTTGCGACGTGCGGATCGGCCGGTCAGGAGGCAATCCTGGGGGCCCTGAGGCGAGGATTCCGCCTTCGACAACGCCTTGACCGGAGCCAACCCGGCGGAAAACGTTGGGCCGATCCATGAAGCGACTCCTCAACGCCTTCCTCAACGCCTCCGCGGCCCTGCTGCTGGCCACCCCGGCGATCCTCGAGGCCAAGGACAGCCCGAAGACCCGCCGCATCGCCCTCATTGCCGGTCGCCCAAGCCATCCGGCCGGCATGCACGAGTTCCGCGCCGGATGCCTGCTGTTCCAGAAGGCCTTGGCCGGGGTGCCGAACCTCCAGGTCCAGGTGTATTCCAACGGCTGGCCCACCAAGGTCGAGGGCGGCAAGACGGTCGATGACAACACCGCCCTCGAGCGGGTCGACGCGCTCCTGGTCTATGCCGACGGCGGCGGCGGCCATCCGGCGATCAAGCCCGAGCGCATGGCCTTCATCGACCGCCTGGCCTCGCGCGGCGTCGGCCTGGGTTTCGCCCACTACGGCGTCGAGGTGCCGGTCGGCGACCCGGGCGACGCGATGATCCGCTGGATC
>JBIKMQ010000404.1:0-3393 GCA_044359215.1 Candidatus Chromulinivoraceae bacterium | reverse complement strand
AGGCGCGTCGATCCCTCGGGATGCACCGAGCGCACCGTCGCCAGGAACGCCTGGCGCACGGCCTCGAAATAGGATGGGAAGGCCACGGCGAACAGGCCGATGCCGGCCTCGAGGCAGGCATAGAAGAAGAGCGGCCGGCGCAGCGAGTCGGCCCGGGTTCCCAGCAGGGCGTTGCCCGCGGCCAGGCCGCCCATGAAGGCGACGAGCACGGCCACCACGGCGTAGCTGGTGCTGCCGAGAAAGAGCGCCAGGTAGCGGGTCCAGACGACCTGGTAGAGCAACCCGGCCAGACCGGAGACGAAGAAGGAGGCCAGGATGGTCCAGAAGACCCCGGGGGAGTTCGACTTCATGGTGTTGGACGGACCCTGGACCGGATCGGTCAAAAAACCCAGCCCGGAGAACCTTTCAACCCGGCGGAAGGATGCCGTCTCTCCGGGCACGCTTTCCGGGGATGCTTTCCCGGGATGCCTATTGGGGCCCCTCCGCCGGTGGCACCGAACCGTTGCCGCCCAGGCGCCTCCAGATCACCCGGAAGGCGCTGGCGAAATCCTGCGGACGCCGGGCGACCCAGTCGTCGACGGCCTCGGGGGTGAACCAGCCGCCCCCGCGGATCTCCGAGGGCTGCAGCACGAAGGGCCCCTCATGCGACGCGAGGTACACGGCGCAGAATTCCCAGCCGGTGTCCTCGGTCGCCGGCAGGTCGAAGATCCGGCGCGGCGCCTCGGCCAGCCCGACCCCAAGTTCCTCGGCAACCTCCCGCACGGCCGTGTCGTCCATGCCGTCGCCGGAGGTGACATGACCGGCCGAGGACGAGTCCCAGACCCCGGGAAAATCATCCTTCCAGAGGGCCCGCTGCTGGAGGAAGAGCTCCCCGCGCCGGTTGTAGACGAGGATGTGCACGGCCCGGTGCCGCAGCTTCAGCCGGTGCACCTCGCTGCGCGGAGCCCTGCCGATGACGCGGTCCTGCTCATCGACCACGTCGAACCATTCCTCGGACATGATGCGGCGGAGGCTGGCCCGACAGGCCCGGCCGGCGCAACCCCGGAGCCGCCCCGGAACCGCCCCCGGCCCGGCCGGGGCCCTGCGACGATTCCCGCTCCGGCCTCCCCGTCATCGTCATCACTGCCACCATCGCTTGACGGGAGGGTCGGGCCTTTCGAGATTGGACGCCAGATGCCGAAGGCCAAGAAAACCAAGTTGGGCAGGCGGGAGACCCGCGATCTGGACATCGAGATCGGCTTCCTCGAGGGGCTGGTGTCCAAGGACCCCGGCTACTTCGAGGCGCTGCAACTCCTGGCCGACGACTACACCCGCCGGGGCCGGATCTCCGACGGCCTGAGGGTCGACCACCAACTCAAGACGCTCCGCCCCGGGGACCCGGAGGTGCTCTTCAACCTCGCCTGCAGCCTGAGCCTGGCCGGCGAGCTCGAGCCGGCGATCGACGAACTGCTCCGGGCTCTTGAGGCCGGCTACCGGGACATCGACTGGATGCTCAAGGATCCCGACCTCGCCGCCGCCCGCAAGGACCCGGCCTTCGGCAAGGTTCGGGAGACGGTGCGCCGCCTCAAGGCCGGGGCCTGACCGCCGGATCCGTAGCCGACGGGCCCTCCCCTGCCCCGTAGGGAACTGCCCCAGATGGAATTGCCCTGGATGGAACCTTCGGGCCGCCACCCTGCAGGGCCCGGGCGCGCCGCACCAACTGCAGGAACTCCTGCCGATACCCCTCCCGGTCGGGGCCCTGCCCCTCCTCCGCCAAGGTCACAACCTTGTCCCAGGTGAGGTCGCCCTTGTGGGGTGAATCGCGCAGGAGCAGGCCATAACCCACGACCGCCGCGGCGAACTTGTAGTCGGCGGTGGCCGCATCGACCGTCCGGGGGGCATCGGGCACACCCACCCGCAGGGAACGGGCGGGGGCCTCCGGAGCCCGGCCAAGCCCTGCGGCCCGGGAAGCTTCCGGAGCAACTCCGCGCGGATCGCCGCCGGCTCCACCGTCGGGCGGACGATACCCGACCTCGAGGCTGAGCAACTCGTCCGGTCGGACCCGGCCATCGGGCGGAGTGTTCGGCGGCAGGGCGGAGGCAGGCGGGGTGTCGGGGGATGGGGCCACGGCCGCCGACGGGCCCGAGGCCGCGGGCCGTGTGGGCACGATCTCGTACAGGGCGGTGACCGCCTCCCCGGGATCAAGCCGGACACCGCCGCGTTCATCCCCCGGTCCCCTGGAAACCTCACGGCCGGCCGGCTCGATCGTCTCCTGCCCGAGCAACCTCCAGCGGTCGACGCGGTCCGGATTGAAACGGACATCCACGGTCACATCCTCGGCCGCCGGGCTCGACGGGGGCTGGACTTCCCGGCGCAACAGCTCGCGGGTCTCCGCCGGACCCGCTGCGGGCGCGTAGGTCCCGCCGGCCGGTGTCGGCATCCACGGTCGGTCGCGGGGCGAAGGCGGGCCATCGGCGCCCAGGCCGAGGACGGTCAGCAACACCCCCCATTCGGTCTGCTCTCGGATGAGATCCGTCAGGGCCCCGCGCGTGCCGGCCTCGGCGGTGAATTCGCCGTCGAGGATCCACACCACTCGGTTCACGGCGCCGGGAATTCGCCGCTGCGACGCCAGGGCGTAGGCCCGGCGAAGGCCTTCGAGGCCCTGCGGGGCGCCTTCCGCCCGGAGCGTCGCCACGGCCCTGGAGAGCTCATTGCGTTCACGACCGGCGGTCGGCGGCAGGACGATGCGGCCCCGCGGACCGTCGATGAGCAGGGCCAGGGAGTCGCGGACATCGAGGGACTCGACCAGGGCATGAAGGCTGCGCTGGGCCCACGCCAGGCGCGCCTCGGACCCGGGACGCAGGCCGACCAGCACCACCAGATTGGCCGGTGGACGGGACGCCGGGTCCGAAGGCCGGGCCTGGAGGCCGATCTTGACCAACCGGTGGTCCTGGTTCCACGGCGAGTCGGCGACCTCGACCTTCGCCGAGAGGGGCTCGGTCCCGGCGGGAATGGGATGCTCGTAGGCGAAATGGTTGAGCAACTCGTCGAAACGGACCGAGTCCGGGTCCGGCAGACGCCCGGCCTCGAGGGCCCTCCGGACCTCCGGGTAGCTGGCATCTCCCGGCTTCAGGGGGAAGGTCGAGCGCGGCTGGACGGCGGCCGACTGGAACGGCAGCTCCCGGGTCGTCCGGGCCTCCCGTCGCGGCAGAGGATCGGTGGACCCCGGGGGACGACCCGGCGGGACCATCTTGGCGGCGACGGGTGGCGTCTCGCTCATCGGGGTGGACCGGGCGGAGGCCCCGGGCCGGGACACCGATCCCGGGGAACCGGGAACCGGACGGGAAACCGCCTCCGCCCTCGAGGGCGCGCGCTCCGCCTCCGGGGGCGACGACGCGACCGATTCCGCGGACC
>JBIKMQ010000401.1:0-3408 GCA_044359215.1 Candidatus Chromulinivoraceae bacterium | reverse complement strand
GTCTGCCCGGGTGGCAAAAATCCCCTCGAAATTGGCCGGGTAATGAAAAACCGCGATTTATCGCGGTTTTCTAAAGTGGTGCCGGCGGAGGGACTCGAACCCCCACGCCCTTCCGGGCAACAGATTTTGAGTCTATCGCGTCTGCCATTTCGCCACGCCGGCATGGTCGTGTGACCGGGATCACCGTAGGACCGGCCGCGCGGGATTGGCAATCGAAACCTTCGGAGGCCACGCGGCGCGGTCGCGGCGGCGAGGCGCGGGGCCCGTGCCGGCGGTTGCCGGGAGGGTCGGCCTCCGGTTCAATCGGGGACGTGATGCCGGTCGAACCGTCGGTTGCAGAACCCGACACGCGCAGGCCTTCGTCCCGCTCCGGGGTGGGCCTGCTCGCGGGCGTGCTGCCGTTGGCGGTGTTTGTCGGATGGTGGGTCTACAGCCTGCAGTTCCATTGGCGTGACCAAGAGGAGTACCGGTTCGGCTACCTCGTGGTGGTGCTGCTCGGCTTCCTGGTTTGGGACCGTTGGGACGGCCGCCCCAGGGACGACGCTCCAGATCCGACCTGGCGTTCCTGGGCGTGGCTCGCCCTGGGGTTTCCGCTGGTGTTGCTCGGTGAACTCTACCGCCACGCCTTGGCCCGCACCCCGGCCTCGGCCACCGCACTGAGTCTCGGCACGCTGTGCTTCCTGCGCTCGGTGATCGTCCAGCAGTGGGGCCCGCGGACGTGGCGCCATTTTCGCTTCCCCATCCTCTTTGCGATGATCGCCGTGCCGATTCCCGGCATCGTCTGGAATCCCGTGGTGCTCGGGCTCAAGGGGTTGGTGACCTTCGTCAACGTCGAGGTGCTGAGCCTCGTGGGCATCCCGGCCCAGCAGCAGGGCAGCGTGATCCAGTTGCCGAATTGCCGCGTGGGCGTGGACGAGGCGTGCAGCGGCATCCGCAGCCTGCAGTCCTCGCTGATGATGGCGATCTTCCTCGGCGACCAGGTGCTGCGCCGACCGTTCCTGCGCGTCATGCTGGTCGCCGGGGCGGTCGGTTGGGCGGTCGTCGGCAACATCGGCCGGTCGTTCTACCTGTCGCTCACGGCCCATCGCCACGGGACCGACGCCCTCGAGCGCGTCCATGACACCGCCGGTTGGAGCGTCCTGGTGGTGACGCTTGTGGGCCTGGCCGCGATGGCCTGGGTGCTGTCCCGCTGGGAGTCGGCGTTGGCCCGCCTCCGCGCCCGGCGAACGTCCGAGGCAAACGCTCCCCGGTCCCCGGCCTGAGGGCCCGTTGCGTCGCCGCCGCTGCGGACACGAAGGTCGTCCGCGGCCGGACTCATTTTCCGGGTTTCCGTCGTCGCGCCGGAAGCGTTGAATGCCGCTCATGGACGCTGCACGACTCAACCGTCGGGAATTCGTGGAAGGGGCCGCCGGCACCCTGGGAGCCGCCGCCGTCGTGGGGGCCGCCGAGGCCGGCGCGTCGACCGCCTCGGCCCACGGGTCCGATCCTGCCCTGAAAGGACGGATCCGGCAGAGCCTGTGCGTCTGGAACTTCGCGCCGTTGACGGCGGAGGATCTCGCCCGCGAGGCGGTGGCCCTGGGCCTGAAGTCGCTCGAACTGCTCGGGCCGGAGCATTTTCCGATGCTCGCCCGACATGGCCTGACCTGCGCCATCTTCGGCCGGCACGGCTTCAGCAAGGGGTTCGCCCACCGTGAGGAGCACGCCGAGTGCACGGCCGCCTGCCTGCAGGCGATCGACGAGGCCGCAGCCTTCGGCGCCCCGAACATCATCACCTTCTCGGGCTTCTCCCGCGGGATCGGTCGCGAGGCCGGCGTGCGCCACATGATCGAGGGGCTCAAGGGCCTAGCCGCCCACGCCGAGAAGCGTGGCGTGACTGTCTGCCTTGAGATGCTCAACTCGCGCGTCGACGTGCCCATGAAGGGCCATCCCGACTATTTCTGCGACGACATCGACCTGAGCGTGGACATCGTCAAGGCGGTGTCCTCGGAGCGGGTCAAGGTGCTCTTCGACCTCTACCATGTGCAGATCATGCACGGGGACGTGAGCCGTCGGATCCGCCAGCACGCCCCCTGGATCGGCCATGTGCACACGGCCGGCAACCCGGGGCGGTGCGACCTGGACGCCCCCGACCAGGAATTGAACTACCCGGCCCTCATGAAGGTGCTGGTGGAGGTCGGCTACCGCGGCTTCGTGGGCCAGGAGTTCATCCCGCGCGCGGGCGACAAGGCCGGCAACCGGAAGGCGATCGGCACGGCCGTGAGGTTGTGCGATGTCTGAGGGACGACCAGGCCTCGTCTGGGTGACTGGAGCCGGCGGGCTCATCGGCAACGCCTGCCTCGAGGTGGCCGCCGGCGGGGGAGCTCCTCCCGGGCCACGGTGCGTGGGTGACTCGGGCCTGTGCGCCCGGGGTTTGACCCGCCCCGAAATCGACCTGACCGACTTCGACGCCATCGACCGGTTGTTCGCGGCCGAGCGGCCGGCCGGCATCCTCCATTGCGCGGCACGCAGCCGCAGCCCGGCCTGCCAGGCCGACCCGGCCGGGGCGCGCCTCCAGAACGTGGAGGTCACCCGGCACCTCGCCGGGCTGGCCGAGGCCATCCCGTTGGTCTTCCTCTCCACCGACCTGGTCTTCGATGGCCGGCGCGACGGCTCGACGGGCGGATACCGCGAAGACGACGCGGTGAACCCCCTGAGCGTCTACGCCGAGACGAAGGTGGAGGCCGAGGCGCTGGTGCGGCGCAATCCACGGCATGCCATCGTGCGGACCTCGTTGAATTTCGGCAGGTCGCCGGCCGGGCCGGGGGCGTTCAACGAAGAGTTGGCCGCCGCGTGGCGCGCGGGCCGCACGGTGGACCTGTTCGTGGACGAGTTCCGCTGCCCGATCGCCGCCCTCGAGACGGCCCGTCGGCTGTGGGCGCTGCTGGCGACGGGGCGGGGCGGGGTGTTCCACCTGGCCGGATCGGAACGCCTGTCGCGCCATGACATCGGACGGCACGTGGCCGACGAGTTGCGCCGATCGGAACCTGGCCTGGCCACCCCCCTGCGGGCCGGATCGCTGAAGGACTACTCCGGCGCGCCGCGCGCTCCCGACACCACCCTGGACTGCACGCGCCTGGCCGCGCTCCTGGGAGAGCCGATGCCCTCCTTCAGCGCCTGGCTGGCGGCCCGCAGGCGGGCTTCAGCGAGGTAGGGTGGGCGCTGATCCGGCGGCGCGCATGGGCCGCTCCGCGCTGGAGAATCGCCGGATCCGGGGGCAGGGTGGTCCTCATGTTGGAACCGCTCGTCGAGGAGTTCCTCATTCATCTGAACCACGAGCGGGGCTTGGCGGCGCACACCGCCCGCACCTACGACGCATTGCTGCGCCGCTTCACCCACTGGGCCGGGGCGGGCGGCATCGCCGCTTTGCCG
>JBIKMQ010000400.1:0-3409 GCA_044359215.1 Candidatus Chromulinivoraceae bacterium | reverse complement strand
ACGATCCCCACGGTCGCGCCCGGGCTGGCCGGCCGGTCCGCCCACCGGGGCGGGCGCAACCGGCTGATGCTCGACGGCAGCGCTGCCTGGTTCCGCGACGCGCGGTTGAACTGATTTCGCATGAAACGATTCCGACAAGGGTGGATGGCGGTGGTGGCGGCGCTGATGACCGGGCCCGGTGCCCCGGGGGCGGCCCGGGCTGCCGTGGCGCCGGCCGTCCCGCAGGGCACGGTGGACTGGCCGGTGTACCTCGGGGACGCGGAGAGCAGCCACTATTCGCGCCTGGAGCAGATCCAGCCGAAGAACGTGGCGCAGCTGAAGGTGGCCTGGACCTACCAGGGGGGCTGGGCCGATCCGCAGAACCGATCGCAGATCCAGTGCAACCCGCTGGTCATCGACGGGGTGGTCTACGGCACCACGGCCGACCTGAAACTTTTCGCCCTCGACGCCACCAGTGGCGTGCAGAAATGGCGCTTTGACCCGGCCGCCTGCGACGGCATCACCAAGGGGGGCGTGAACCGCGGCCTCGCCTACTGGGCCGATGGCAACGACCGGCGGATCCTCTATGCCAACGACCATTTCCTGCATGCCGTCGACGCGGTGACCGGGCGGCGCATCCCGGAGTTCGGCCGCGACGGATCGATCGACCTCAAGGAGGGTCTGGGTCGCGATGCCTCGGGTTTGTCGCTGCAGGCGACGACGCCCGGGGTGGTCTTCGGGAACCTGCTCATCATGGGCATGCGATTGGGCGAAGGCCCCGCCCCGGCGGCCCCGGGACCGATCCGTGCCTTCGACGTCCGCACCGGCAAGCTGGTCTGGCGCTTCCACACCATCCCGCAGCCCGGTGAACCCGGCCATGAGACCTGGCCGCCGGAGGCCCACCGGTATGTCGGCGGGGCCAACGTCTGGACCGGATTCGCCCTCGATGCCGCCCGGGGCATCGTCTACTGCCCGACCGGTTCGGCGGCCTTCGATTTCTGGGGAGGCAACCGCATCGGCCAGAACCTCTACGCCAACTGCCTGCTGGCCCTGGATGCGCGGACCGGCCGCCGGATCTGGCACTTCCAGTTCGTGCACCACGACCTGTGGGACCGTGACCTGCCGGCGCCGCCCAACCTGGTCACCGTGACCCACCAGGGCCGCCGGATCGATGCCGTGGCCCAGGTGACCAAGTCGGGGCATGTCTTCGTCTTCAACCGGGTGACGGGGCAGCCGCTCTTCCCGGTGCAGGAGATCCCCGTGCCCGGTTCCGACCTGTCGGGCGAATCGGCATGGCCCACGCAGCCGGTGCCCCTGAGGCCGCCGCCCTTCTCCCGTCAGCTCTTCACCCACGACGAGATCACGGACATCTCGCCGGAGTCGCACCGGCAGGTCCTCGAGCGTTTCTCCCGCATCCGCCCCCACGCGCCCTTCCAGCCGCCCAGTCGCGAGGGGTCGATCGTGTTCCCGGGCTTCGACGGCGGGGCGGAGTGGGGCGGGGCCGCGGTGGATCCCGACGGCATCCTCTACGTCAACGGCAACGAGATGCCCTGGATCCTGACCATGGTGGAGACCAAGCCCAAGGATGACGGCTCTGCCGCCTCGGGCGCGGCGCTCTACCAGCAGGTCTGCGGGATCTGCCACGGGCCCGAGCGCCAGGGCAACCTGGGCCAGAACGTGCCCTCGCTGGTCGGGGTCGGGAAGAGGCTCCCCGCCGCCGACCTGCACCGGTTGCTGCAGACCGGCAAGGGGGTGATGCCCTCCTTCGACTTCCTGTCCGGTCCGCAGAAGTCCCGCCTGGTGGCCTTCCTCCGCGACGAGCCCGAGCCCTCGGGCGATGCCGGGGCCGGGCCCGGGGCCGCAGCTGCCGACGCGTTGGGAAGGATCCCCTATTCGATGACGGGCTACAACCGGTGGCTCGACAGCAACGGGTACCCGGCGGTCAAGCCGCCCTGGGGCACCCTCAACGCCATCGACCTGAACACCGGCTCGATCCGCTGGAAGGTGCCGTTGGGCGAGTTCAAGGAACTGACCGCCCAGGGCGTGCCGCCCACCGGCACGGAGAACTATGGCGGCCCGCTGGTCACGGCCGGCGGGCTGGTGTTCATCGCCGCCAGCCGGGACGCCCACCTCCGGGCCTTCGACCGGAAGACCGGGCGGGAACTCTGGAGGGCACCGCTGCCGGCGGGCGGCTATGCGACCCCGGCCACTTACGCCGTCGATGGTCGACAGTACGTCGTGATCGCCTGCGGGGGCGGCAAGATGGGCACTCCCAGCGGCGATACGTACGTCGCCTTTGCCCTTCCGGAGCATCCATGAGGCCGCCGGGGCCCCGCGGGTCACCCTAGTTCGAGGGGGCGGCGGGCGCGGTGCTGATCGGCTCGAGGGTGAGCGGATCGCGCATCGGCAGCACGGTCAACGGGGCGGGCACGAGCTTCTCGAGCGAGACCGGGTGGTCGGGGTGACCCTTGAGGATCTCCTGGCGGTTGCCCACCACCAGGATGGCCACCCGATCCGGGTGCAGATGCTTGGCCGCCACGCGATGGATGTCCTCGCGCTGCACGCGTTCCAGCCGTTGCCGGAAGCCTTTCCAGAAGTCGGGGGCCTTGGCGAATCGGCCGGTGAACTCCTCGCGGGCGAAGATGCCGGCGACCTTGGCCTTGGTGTTGAAGTTCTCCGGGAAGCTGTCGATGAATGAGCGCTTGGCGGTCTGGAGTTCCTCCTCGGTCACCGGGCCCGAGGTCATGCGCTTCATCTCCTCCAGCACGATGCTGGTTGCATAGGCCACCGTGCGGCTCTTGCTCTGGAAGCCCGCCCGGAACGTCGACGGGTACCACACGCCGCCCGGGAATGAGCTGCCGGCCGAATAGGCCAGGCCCTCGTCGCTGCGGACGCGGTTCATGATGCGGGAGGTGAACCCGCCACCGCCGAGGATGTCGTTCATCAGCAGGATCGCCGGGTAGTCCGGGTCGTCGCGCATCACGCCGGGCAGGAGGATCGAGACCCGCCCCTGCGGGACGTCCTTGTCGACCAGATACACCCCGGGGTCCGCCGGCTTGAGGTCGGTGGGGATGGGGGGCGTCTTCGCACCGGGGGACGGCCAGTCGGCCAAGAGCGTGTCGAGGGCACGGATCATGTCGGCCCGATCCAAATCACCGCTGACGGCCACGATGAAGTTGGCCGGATGAAACCACTGCCGGTGGAATGCCTTCAGGTCCTCCTGCCGGATCGCTCCGATGCTGCCCGAGGTGGGTTGCCGGGCGGCCCAGAAGCCGCTGCCCAGGCTGAGGTTCTCGAGTTCTCGGGCCTCGATCGAGGACGAGTCGTCGTTGCGCTGCTTCAGTGCCTGGAGGGTCTGTTGGCGCTGCAGTTCGAGCTTGTCGGCCTGGAAGCGCGGCCGGGTGAGCACCTCCCGCAGGATCGCCATGCC
>JBIKMQ010000399.1:0-3412 GCA_044359215.1 Candidatus Chromulinivoraceae bacterium | reverse complement strand
CCCGGCGGGAATCGCGTCGGCCAGGAGCCGGGAGCCAAGGCAGACCACCAGCCAGAGCACCCCGAGGAGGCGGCTCGTGGACCGTGATCTGGCGATGGGTCTCATGCGTGGGGTGTTGGCTTGGCGTCGAGGATGATGTCGGCCCGGAGGCCTTTCAAGATCGCCGGCGCCGGGGTGACAGCCTGCCAGGAACATCCGCGGGCAGGGGCCAAGGTCCTCCGGACAAGCCCCTTCCGTCCGCCGGCAACGGGTGTACCGTGGCCCGATCCGACGCATCATGAATGCCTCCTCCAACGTCTCCGCACGCACCCCTGAAGCCCCCCGACGACAACCCGACATCCGGTTCCTGGAGGGCCCCCGCTCCCGCTGGGACGACCTCAAGTTCGTCCTCGACATCGCCTGGGAATTCATCCGGGGCTTCCGTGCCCTGCACTTCTCCGGACCGTGCGTGGCGGTGTTCGGATCGGCCCGCTTCCCGGAGTCGAGCCCGTACTACGACCAGACCCGCCGGCTGTCGGCGGAGATCGCCAAGCTTGGGTTCACCATCATGACCGGTGGCGGGCCAGGCCTCATGGAGGCGGCCAACCGGGGCGCGCGGGACGTCGGCGGACGCTCGGTGGGCTGCAACATCGTGCTGCCGATGGAGCAGAACCCCAACCCCTACCTCGATCGGTGGGTGAACATCCGGTACTTCTTCGTGCGCAAGACGCTGCTGATCAAGTACTCCTACGCCTTTGTCATCGTCCCCGGTGGATTCGGCACCCTGGACGAGTTCTTCGAGGCCATGACCCTCATCCAGACCGGCAAGATCCAGGATTTCCCGGTGATCATCTTCGGGCGGGAATTCCACGAGGAGCTGCTCGAGTACATCGAGAAGATGCGCCGGCTCAAGACGATCTCCGAGAGCGACCTGAAGCTCTTCCTGGTGACCGACTCGGTGGACGAGGCGGTGGACCTGATCCGGCAGGCCATCGCCAAGTACGGACTCAAGCACGTCGAGCGCAAACCGAGCTGGCTGCTGGGCGAGCACCGGTAGGCGATCGCAATGCGGCGGGGTCGGGTGCGCTCCTCCGCCCATGGGGGGATCCTGAAGATTTCCTGAAAGATCCGGCCTTGAGGGAGCGAAGTCTGGGATACCATGAGTATTCCAGCATCCCCTCGGGAGAGGCGTTTTCCGGGTGGCCCCGCGACGTCCCTGGCAGCCTTCCAACCGGTGGCACGGCATCGCGAATGCCGCCAACCCGTCGCCAGGATCCCTTCCCGGACGATCCCCACGCCACCGGCACGACAACCGGGTCCGACGGATCCAACCTTGCCGGCGGGTGGGCCCCGTGCCCCCCGGTGCCGTCACCTCAGCCGATGGCTGCTTGCGCTGGTGGCCGTCCTCCCGGCCCTGCAGGGCCAGGTGCTCATCACCCGATGGGACTTCACCGGCGGATCCCTGGTGCCCGCCGCGGGGTCCGGCGAGGCCGGGTTGATCGGGGGCACCTCGGCGACCTTTGCCGCCGGGCGCGACGGGGACGCGGCCGGCGGCTGGAATATCAAGGGATTCCCCACCCAGGGCATGGCGCCCGGAGCCGCCGGGGTGGAGTTCCGGATGTCCACCGAAGGCCTCGGTCCGGTGTCGATGTCCTTCCAGATGCGGCCCAGCAACACCTCGGCCAACACCGCACGAGTGCTGTGGTCCTCCGATGGCATCGGGTTCACCGAGGCAGGAAGGTTCACGGTCGTCCCGTCCCCGAGCGGCTCCGGGGAGACCTGGTACGACCGGGTGGTCGCCCTGCCACCAGAATCGGCCAACGTGTCCCATCTGATGGTCCGAGTGGTGTCCGACTTCGGGTCGCCGGACACCTCGCGCTACCTGGCCTCGCGCCTGGGCTCGAGCTATTCGCCGTCGGGGACCTGGCGCTTCGACAACGTGAGCTTCTCGGCCGTGCCAGAGCCCGGGGAGTATGCCGCCATCAGCGGGCTGGGGTTGGTCGGCTTCGCACTGTGGCGCCGGCGCCGAACCCTCCCGGAGCTGCCGGGGCGATCGTTGACCGACCCATCCGCCGGGCAGGCCGCGAGGCCCGACCCATCACCAGAGGAATGACTGCGACCCGGCCAGGGGCTTGCCCGCCTCGATCAAGGTGGCCTTCCAGGCGGTCACCGTGCCCAGTCGGCCCACCTGTTCGGCGGGAACGATCACCCGGGACCACCGCCTGCCGAACAGGCCGCGCTTCACGGGCATCTCGACGACCTCGGGCACGCCGGATTGCCCCCCCCGGAGCTCGAGGCGAAGGGTCAACGGGCCGGTGACCCGGCCCGAGGCCTTCCAAAGCACCTCGTACTGCAGGCCACCACGCTTCTCGGGGTGGTCGCGCAACTCGGCCTGGTAGGCGTCACGCTCATAGAGGCTGGGAGAAAGCGCATGACGCCCCTGATGGTCGACCCAGTGCGGCAACACCTTGACGACACGGGCCTCGGAGGCCTGCAGGGCGCCTCCCCATAGACAGCAGGCCAACAAGGCCCAGGGCAACCAGTTCATTCAGAAGGGTCCGTTCTGGGGGAACGAGAGCACCGCCGGGCGCGGCGTGAAGCCAGACGATGAGCGGATCGCCGGGGACGAGCCACCCGAGGGGGTGTTGAAGAGCGACCGGACCGATCCTTCGAGGCCTCCGGAGCCTCCGCTGCCGAAGCCGCCAAACGCGCCAGCCGAAGACGACGAGGCGGCAGGAACCGCCGAGAAAGCCCCTCCGCCGGTCTTCGGGAACAATCCGGCATCCGGGGCGGACGCCGCGGAGAAGGCCGACCCCGGGGCCACGGTCGGGTCGAAACGACGTCCCGGGTCGGCATCAAGACCACTGGCGGGCGTGCCCAGCAACTCTGAGGCGGTCGGCGCCGCCGGATTGGCGCCGGATCGGGAGGACGATGACGAGGCGGCTGTGCCGGAGAAGCCCTCGAACCGCTGCTCGGGTCGGGATGCCGACGAGGCGAACCCGAAGGTCCCCGCCGCATCGCTGGCGGCAGGCGCCTTGAACCAGTTCCGGTGATCGGCGTCCGCCGCCAACACCTCGGAAATCGGCTTGGAACGCCCGGCATCCGTGCCGTTGGGGTCCAACTGTCGCGCGACCTGCTGGGCCGACCGCTCGGCCTGGCGCCGTTCCTGACGGGATTCCTCTGCCGAGAGCTTCGAGTCCTTGCGGTTCCGAGGCTTGGCCTGGCCCTCGTCATCCTCGAAATCGCCCCGCTGGGCGGCTTCATCCCGGGATCGGCGGGAACGGCCGCGCTCGCGGCTGAAGTTGGGGATGTCGTCGTCGTCCCGGGAGGGCTTTCCCGACTCGATCTCATCGGCCTTGTCGATCTCGCGCGGGGTCACCGAGCCCGGTTCGGCCAGCCAGTTCTTCTTGCGGTCGTACTCGTCGAGCAGGCG
>JBIKMQ010000398.1:0-3420 GCA_044359215.1 Candidatus Chromulinivoraceae bacterium | reverse complement strand
GATCGAACGGCTGAAGGCGTTGATGAAGGTCGGCGCCACGTTGGCCTCCGCCACGATCAACGTGAAGGCATTGGTCGAGCTCAATGACGGAGTGCCGTTGTCGGTCACCCGGACAACCACCCGGTTGGTACTGGGGCCCTGCTCCTCGGTCGGGGTCCAGTTCACGAGCCCGTCCTCGGCCACCGTGAGGCCCTTGGGACCGTCGACGAGACCAAAGCTCAGCCTTTGGGCAGGCAGGTCGGCATCGCGTGCCGCGAGGCGGAAGCTCGTGGTGTTCAACTCCCGGACGAGGCGGTTGTTGAGGCTGACGAAGGTCGGCGCCGAGTTGGCGGAACGCACTTCCACCTGGAAGGACACGCCGACAACGCGGATGCCGTCGCTGACCGACACCGTCACCGGGTGCCGGACCGAGGCCTGGTCGACCGCCGGGATCCAGCTCACCACGCCATCGACGGGGTTGACCGTCAGGCCACGGGGCCCGCTCACGAGGGCAAAGACCAACGGTTGGGCGGGCAGATCGGCGTCCTGGGCCGAGAGGCGCAGGGTCATCGGCTTGAGCGCGTCGACCGTCTGGTCGGGCACGGCGGCCAGCACCGGGGCCTGGTTCAACTCGAGCACCACCACCGTGAAGGCGTTGGTGGAGCTTAGCGAGGGCACGCCGTTGTCGGTGACCCGCACCACCACGCGATTGGTGCTCGGGCCCTGCGCCTCGGTGGGTGCGAACCCGACCTGACCCGACGAACTCACCGTCAGCCCATCCGGGCCGGAGACCAACGAGAAGGTCAGCACCTGGGCCGGAAGATCGGCGTCGGTGGCCGACAGGTTGAAGTTGATCGAACGGGTCTCGGAGACGCGGCGCAGCGAGACGTCGGCGAGGACCGGAGGCGTATTGGACGGCCGGACCACCACTGCGAAGACGGTGGTGGAACGGGTCACCCCGTCGCCCACCGAGACCTCCACCCGGTTGCTCGTGCCACCCTGTTCCAGCGCCGGTGTCCAGCGGATCTCGCCCGTGTCCGCGACGGTCAGGCCGCGGGGGCCGTTCACCAGGCCAAAGACGAGCTTCTGGCCGGGCAGGTCGGAGTCCTTGGCGGACAGCGTGATGCCCCACGGTTTGAGGGGATCGATCACCTGGTCATCCACCGGCGAAAGCTCAGGAGCCTCGTTGACCTCGGCGACGATCAGGCTGAAGGCATTGGTGCCGCTGAGGACGGGCACCCCGTTGTCGGTCACGCTCACCACGACACGGTTCGTGCCGGGACCCTGGGCCTCGGTGGGCCGGAAGGTCACGACACCGGCCGGGCTGACGGCGAGGCCGTCGGGGCCGGAGACCAGCGCGAAGGTCAGCTTCTGGGCGGGGACCTCGTCATCCACCGCGTTCAGCGTGAGGCTGAGGTTGGCCAACTCGTTGATCGTCCGCGGGGCGATGTCGGCGATGCGCGGCGCGGTGTTCGACGGGCGAACCACCAGCACGAAGGCCGTGCCCGCCTTGGCGACACCGTCGGTGACGAACACCTCGATCTTGCTGGTGCTGCGTCCCTGGTCCACCGAGGGCGTCCACTCCAGCAGGCCGGTATCGGAGACCGTCATGCCCTTGGGACCAGCCAACAGGCTGAAGACCAGCTTCTGGGCAGGCAGGTCGGCGTCGCGGGCGACGAGCTGGATGGTGAAACGCTTCAAGGCGTCGATGGTCTGGTCGGCCACGGGCTGGACCACCGGGGCCTCGTTCAGTTCATTCACCGCCACCTGGAACTCCCCGGTCGCGTTCGCGAGTCCGTCGGTCACGGTGAAGCTCACCGTCTCGGTGGTGCCGCCGGCATCCTCGCCCGGCGTCCAGGCCACCCGCCCTTCAGGCGACACGGTCAACCCGACCGGTCCCTTGACCAGTCGGAAGAGCAGGATCTGCCGCGGCAGATCGACATCGGTGGCCGCCAAGGTCAGGGACAACGGTTTGCCTTCGTCGACGGTCTGGCGGGGCACCGTCCCGGCCACTGGCGGGACGTTGACCTCGCGCACCATGACCGTGAATTGGTTGGTCACCGAATCCAGGCCATCGGTCACCGCCACCGCCACGTTGTGGGCGAGAGGGCCCTGGTCCTCGGAAGGCGTCCACGTCAGCAGGCCGGCGGGCGTGACGGTGATACCGGTCGGCCCCGAAACCAGCGAGAAGCCCAGCGGCGCCCCCTCCGGATCGGTCGCCTTCAACGTCAGGTTGAAGGGCTTGCCCTCGTCGGCGGTCGCGCCGGCGATGGACTCGAACTTGGGGGCGTCGTTCTTGCGCCGGAAGGCGAAGAGGTTGGTGACCGGGTTGTTGCAGTAGATCCAATCCTGCTGGGAGGCCACCGCGGGGATGTCCTTCACCAGCGGGCGCACGGCCACGGTGTAATAGCCGTTGGGCAACTCGACGAAACGGGCCAGCCCGTTGGTCACGACGGCCGAGACCACCAGGTCGCTGGCGTCGAGGTCCCCGACCTCGCGAAGACGGGTCAAGGACACATCGAACGGCACACCCACCGCCGGGCGGTCGTTGACCGTGATGCGGACCTCCTTCACGCCGCGCTGGCTGGTGTACCAGTCGAGGTAGGCATGCCGATCGGCCCCGACGGGCTTGTCGAGCAGGTAGTGCTCGCCGCCCACCGGACGCATCTCCAGGGTCCAGAGTCCGACGGTCGGGCGTGCGACGCTCAGCTCAGGTCCGGCGACGATCGCGTTGGTGCCCCGCTGGACCACCGTGCCCGACGGACTGATCAGGCGGTACCGGAAACCGGTCGCCGGCATGGGGATGCCCACGTTGTCGAGGTCGATGACGAGGGATTCACCCGACTTGACGTTGAAGCGGTAGGCCGCGTGGTCCTCCTCGAGAGCCTTGAAGCTGGGCAGGTCGATCGCCAGCCAGCGGGCGCCGCAGAACTGCAGGCTGTGGTGGGTCTGCGTGACCGGCGTGCCACCGATGCGCGACTCCAGCCGGATGACCTTGCCACGGGCGAAGGTTCCGAGGGTCGCCGACGCCGACTTCTCCCAGCGCAGCCCATTGGTGCGGGCCTCGGCGGCCGTGTAGGAAACGGTGACCGTCGCGATGCGGTTGGTGCCATCGAAGGCATCGACGATGGTGGTCTGCGGGTCGTTGGTGTTGACCGTCACCGTGGTCAACTGCAGGTCCAACGGACCGCCGTCGGCAAGCACATACCAAGTGTGGATCTGGTTGGTCTCGTAGTTGCCGACCAGCGGACCGCAGATGCACGGGGAAAAATCCCAAGGCGGTGGTTCAACCGGGAATTCCGGCGGAGTCACCACCACGGTCGAGCCCTTGACCGTGATGCCCACCAGGGCCGTTGCCGAGGTCAGGCTGCCGTCGTTCACCGTGAAGGTGAACGAATCGCTGCCGCTGAACCCGGCCTTCGGCGCATAGCGGAGGTTCGG
>JBIKMQ010000397.1:0-3423 GCA_044359215.1 Candidatus Chromulinivoraceae bacterium | reverse complement strand
AGCCTGCCAGGAGGACCAGACTCCAGGTGAATGGGGCGGGTTCTCCGATCGGCGGCATCGGTCGGGGATTCCGGCGGGGAGGTCGGCTCATGCGCCCGCCAGTCTGGCATCGCCCCGGAGGCGGTCTTGCAGCACCCTCCGGCCATGTCCGCCAAAGTCCGCACAGGCGGCTCCGGGAGGGCCTCACCGGTGACCCACCTGCCCGTGAGCCTGTTCGCCGAGATCTTCGGGCACGTGCCCGACGCGGCCTTCTTCGTCAAGGACACCCTGGGCCGATACACGGCGGTCAACCGGTCACTTGCCGAGCGGGTCGGCTGCCAGCGGCCCGAGGACCTGATCGGCCGGACCGTCCACGAGGTGTATCCCGCCGACCTGGCCGGCCGATTCGCCCGGCAGGATGAGGACGTGCTGCGCACGGGCCGGCCGATCATCGGCAAGCTCGAGCTGCACTGGTACCCCCGCCGGAAACCCGGCTGGTGCTTCACCACCAAGTTCGCCATCCGGAACGAGCATGGGGACGTCATCGGGCTGGTGGGCCTGTCGCGCGACCTGCAGGTGCCGGCCGGCGCCGGTCGCATCCCGGCGGGGTTGGCCGCGGCGCTGGATCATCTCGAGGCCCATTACGACGAGGAGGTGACCCCCACGTCGCTGGCCGCGCTGGCGGGCATCCCGCCGGTCCGGTTCGCCCGGCTCATCAAGCGGCTCTTCCGGACGACACCCAGCCAGTTGATCTCGCACACGCGGCTCACGGCCGCCTCACGCCTGCTGGAGGACAGCCGAAAACCGGTCGCCGAGATCGCCCACGCCTGCGGCTTCTACGACCACAGCGCCTTCACGCGGGCCTTCCGCGCGGCCACGGGCATGACGCCCACGCGGTTCCGCCGCCGTCGCGACGGGGAAGGCCTGGGCGGCTGACCAGCGGGTCAACGGCGCTCGTTGTGCTCCCGCGAGGCGTATCGCGCCGTGAGCTCCGTCAGGCGCTGCTGCCAGGCCGCCTCGGGGGTGGGTGGTGGGCTCCAACGGGCCTGCCAGTCCTGGCGGGCGGCCTCCAGCATGGCCTCCTCCCAGAGGGTGCGTGCCAGGCCGTGCGGGGTCGGTTGGACACTGCCCTGGATCAGCAGGCCCATGCGGTTGCGACGCTGGGCCGCGCCCGCGATCTTGCGGCCCTCGAGGAGCAGGTCCTCCCGCTCCGCGCCGACGAAGCAACGGCCCGGGCCCGCCGGGTCGCAGCATGGGGACAGTTGTGTCTCCACGCCGCAGAGGCCGAGGGCGCGCTGGAGCCAACGGTGGGCGCGCCGGTAGCTCTCCACGGCGGGCAGCGAATACCATGGGTGCTGCGGCGGGACGATGATCGCATAGGTCCAGTCGGCCGCATGCGGCACGAGGCCGCCGCCGGTCGGGCGTCGGATGAGCGGGCGAAGCGGGGTCCACGCCGCGATCTCGGCGTGTCGCTGGAAGTAGCCGAACGTCGCGGCCGGCGACTCCCAGCCGTAGCTGCGGAGCACCGGCATGCCGAGGTCGCCGGCCGCCTCCAGCAGGGCCTCATCCCAGGCCATGTTGCCGGGCGCATTCCCTGCCCCCGATCGGATCCAATGCCATGAGTCGCCCATCGTCTCGAAAAGGTGCCCCGGGCCCGCGGCCGGGGCAAAGGTGCAATGGCGGATTGCTTCGCGCGGGCTTCTCTGGCACCCAAGCTCCCCGAATGACGAGACGCTCCACGTTTCCCTCGTTGCTGGCCACGCTGCTGATGCTGCTGGTTGCCGGCTGCCGCCAAGAGGCACCCGAGTTGGCCTTCCGCTGGCACTCCGTCGGGGCCGATGGCCTGCGCAGCCAATCCTCGGCGCCCGCCCTCCGGGTCATCCTCGCCCACAGCAATGCGCCGGTGCTGGTGGAGCGGTTGCGTGCCAAGGCCACGCGGGCAGCCCTCGAGTGGCTCGTCGCCGGATCCCCTGCCGCCGACGCGACGGTCGCCCAGGCCCAGCCGCTGGTGGCCGACCTGCTGGACCACGAGTCCGCCGGGGAGGTGTGGCGTCGTGCCGACGGTGCCCGGGAGGTCTTCATCGCGGTCCGGATCACCGCCGAGCGGGCCCCGCTGTGGAACGACCGTTTCCCGGTGCTGCTCAAGCCCGCGGCCGCGGCTCCGGGGGGTGCCTGGGTGAGCGCCGAGAAGGGGTGGCTGTTTGCCGTGATCCCCGCCGACTCGCCGCGCGCCAAGGCATTTCGCTCCCGTGTGCTCGGCACGGCGACCAACGCCTCGAGGTTGCTGGACCTCGAGACGGCCTCCGGCGCCTTCCCGGGGCTTCGTGCGGTTGCGATGGCCACGAACGGTTCCGTCGTCTGGTCGGGGACCCTCATCCAGCCCGGCTTGCCCGAGCTGAAGCTGGATTCCTGGCAGTATCCGACCAACACAATTTATGATCCCCTGGTGTCCCTCACCGCGGTCCGGGGCGTGTCCCCGCAGATCCTGTCGATGCTCGGGTTGGACCGCCACTTCCGGGGCCAGGAGATCGGGCAGATGTACCAGTGGGCCCAGCAGGAGTCGCCGTTCCAGACCTACGCGGTGGTCCACGTGAGCCAGCCGGCCAAGGTGCTTGAGTCGGTGAACACCGAACTGGCCGGCCTCTATTCGACCAACAGCGAACCCGGCAAGCTCGACGGGTTGGTGATGTATGACCCGGCCAAGCAGATCCTCGGCCTGAGTTGCGTCCCCGGCCCGCTGCCCATGCTCACGGGCACCGAGAACCGTGGGCCCGGGTTCGTCGGCTTCAGCATGACCCGCCGGCAGCGGTCGGTCCAACCGCTCCCGGGCGAACTTCTCCAGCAGCTCCAGCAGCCCGGGTTGGTGTTCTACGATTGGGAGATCACCTCCGAGAACTTCAACCATTGGTGGGCCAACCTGCAGGTGCGTGACATCTCGGTGGGGTGGCGACCCGCGCCCGGCGAAGGCCCGGCCAGCCGGTGGCTGACCGACAGTCTCGCCAAGGTGGACAACACCGTCACGCAGGTCCGTCAGACCGGGCCTGGAACCTTCGCGCTGAGCCGCAAGGCTCCGGCCGGGTTGACCGCCTTTGAGTGGGTGTTGCTGGGTCGGTGGCTCGACCCTGCCCTGCCGCGTGGCGCCAAGGTCCAGAGGGCCGGCCGGTCCGGATCTCCGGCGGCGGTGCCGATGGGGTTGCCGGACGCTCCCCCGGCCGCGGCCTCGAAGTCCGCGACGGCATCCCAGCCCAAACCCTGAGACCGGCATGCTCAAGCTCGGCGTCAACATCGACCACGTCGCCACCCTCCGGCAGGCCCGGAACCGGGGCATGGATCATGGCGAGCCCGACCCCATCGCCGCGGCCAGGCTCTGCGAGGAGGCCGGCGCCCACGGCATCACGGCCCACCTCCGGGAGGACCGTCGGCACATCATCGACCGCGACATCG
>JBIKMQ010000396.1:0-3451 GCA_044359215.1 Candidatus Chromulinivoraceae bacterium | reverse complement strand
CTGCTTGCCCGAGATCACCGTGCTGATGCGCCCGTCCTGCGGGAGCCGTCGCTCGGAGATGTTCAGGTTGGCCATGATCTTCAGGCGCGAGGTCACCGGCGTCGACAGGTGCCGGGGCGGCGGGGCCATCTCGTAGAGGGCGCCGTCCACGCGGTAGCGGATCTTGAACTCGTCCTCGAAGGGCTCGAAGTGGATGTCCGACGCCCGGTCCTGCACGGCCTGCATCAGGACGAGGTTCACGAACTTGACCACCGGGACGTCGTTGACGGCGTCGTCCAGCGAGATGGACATGCCCTTGGGGCCTTCCTCCTTGACGACCTCACCCTCGCCCCCGAGCTCCTTGAGCAGCTGGGCATACCCGAGGTCGGCCTGGGCGGGGTAGAACTTCTCGACGCAGGCCGCGATGTCGGCGGGGTTGGCCACCACCAGCTGCAGCGTGTGCTTCAGGGAGAATCCCAGCTCGTCCATCGTCTGGGGGTTGAGCGGGTCGGCCAGGGCGATCTGCAGGGTGTCGCCATACAGGGCCACGGGCACCACCTGGTACATGCGGGCCGTTTCGTTCGGGACGGCGGCGATGGCCTCGGGCGGAATGGTCTCCGGCTCGAGGGTGATGACCATGGTGCCGAGGTGGTCGGCCATGATCTGCAAGATCGAGTCGAGGTCGAGCAGGCCGTAATCCTGGAGGATCTGGACGACCGTCTTGCCGCTGCGCTGCACCTCCTGGGCGATCTCCTCGATCTGGAGGTCGTCAAGCATCCCGCGCTCGCGAATGAGCGCGACCAATGGGTGGGAGATGGCTTCGGGCATGGCTGGGGTCGGTCGGGGTTACTTGCGGGCCTGGGTCTCGGCGCGGGAGGCGCGGATCTCCTCCAGCTTCTGGTGGATGGTCATGGGGTCCAGCGCCTTGGTCACGACCTCCTCCTCGGAGATCATGCCCGCCTGCCACTTGTCGAGCAGGAAGCCGTCGAGGGTCACCATGCCGTACTTCGAGCCCGTCTGGATGTCGGACTGGATGCGGAAGGTCTTGTTGTCACGGATGAGCGCGGCCACCGAGGGCGTGTTGATCATGATCTCGAACACGGCCACCCGGCCCGGCTTGTCGATGCGGGGCACGAGGAGCTGGGAGATCACCCCCTGGAGCACCGTCGAGAGCTGGATGCGGATGGTCTCCTGCTGGTTCTGCGGGAAGGCGTTGACGATACGGTCGATGGTCTTGGCCGCACCGGTGGTGTGCAGGGTTCCGAAGACCAAGTGACCGGTTTCGGCCGCGGTGATGGCCGCCTCCATCGTCTCGAGATCGCGCAACTCGCCGACCAGGATGATGTCGGGGTCTTGGCGGAGCGCACGGCGCAGGGCCTCGGCGAAGGTGGGCACATCGACATTGACCTCCCGCTGGGTCACCACCGCCTTCTTGTGCTTGTGGTAGTACTCGATGGGGTCCTCGATGGTGATGATGTGCGCCTCGTCCTTCTCCTCGTTGAGGATGTTGAGGAGGGAGGCGAGCGTCGTGGTCTTGCCCGAGCCGGTCGGGCCCACCACCAGCACCAGGCCGCGGGGCTTGTTGATGAGCGTCCGCACGCTGCCGGGGATGCCGATCTGCTCCATGGTGAGGAGCTTCGAGGGGATCTGCCGCAGAACGAGGGCGAAGTTGCCCTTCTCCTTGAAGGCACTGACGCGGAAGCGGGCCAGCTCGCCGAAGGCGAAGCCGAAGTCGGCGCCGCCCTTCTCGCGGATCTGCTGGATGTGGTCCTCCGAGGTGATGGAGCGCATCAGCTCCTCGGTGTCCTCCGGGCGCAGCGGCGGGCCGTCGACGCGCTGGAGGATGCCGTGGATGCGGATGACGGGGGGAATGTTGACCCGGATGTGCAGGTCGGCTCCGCCTTCGGAGACCATCAACTGCAACAGGTCGGACATCTGGTAGGACATGGGGCGTTTCTGGAAAGGGGGTTGGAGGTCGGTGGGGGTTGTTGGGGCGTCGGCTTCGGGTCGGTGTCAGCCCGCGCGGACGGACGCCGCCACGGGCGTCAACGCCGCCACCTCGTACAAAGCAACTCCGGGGCCATTCATGGTCGCAATCAATGGGGTCAATGCTCGGAGACGGTGGCCCGGACAACCTCGTCCACGGTCGTCACGCCGGCCAGCACCTTGCGCATGCCGTCTTCCCGGAGGGTGCGCATGCCCATCTCCCGGGCCCGGTTGCGCAGCACGTTGGAAGGCACCTTGTCGTAGATGAGCTTCCGCGCCTCGTCGTTGATGTTGAAGATCTCGAAGAGCCCGAAACGACCCTTGCAGCCGGTCTTGTTGCACTCGGGGCATCCCTTTCCCTTGCGCGGGCTGGCCGAGGCCACCTGCTCGGGCGTGAAGCCCAGGCCGGCGATCTCCTGCTCGGTCAGGACGTGGGGCGCGGCGCATTTCTTGCACACCTTGCGGACCAAGCGCTGGGCCATGAGGCAGCGGGCCGACGAGGCCACGAGGAAGGGTTTGACGCCGATGTCGATCAGACGGGCGACGGCCGAGGGGGCGTCGTTGGTGTGCAGCGTGGAGAAGACGAGGTGACCGGTCAGCGACGCGTTGATGGCGATGGTCGCGGTCTCCATGTCGCGGATCTCACCCAGCATGATGACGTTGGGCGACTGGCGGAGCATCGAGCGGAGGGCCGCGGCGAAGGTGAAGCCGATGTGCTCGTGCACCTGCACCTGGTTGATGCCGGCCAGCATGTACTCGACCGGGTCCTCGACGGTGATGATCTTGCGGTCGGGCCGGTTGATGTAGTTGAGGCAGCTGTAGAGCGTTGTCGTCTTGCCCGAGCCGGTCGGGCCGGTGACCAGCAGGATGCCGTCGGGCAGGCTGATCATGCGCTCGAAGGTGGCCTGGTCGTCGGCCATGAACCCCAGCTCGGCCAGGCCCAGCCGCAGGCCGGTCTTGTCGAGGATACGCATGACGATGGACTCGCCGTGCGAGCAGGGGATGACGTTGACACGGAGGTCGATCACCTTGCCGCCGACATTCGTCTGGATGCGGCCGTCCTGCGGGATGCGCTTCTCGGCGATGCTCATCCCCGAGGAGATCTTGAGGCGGGCGATGACCGGGGCCTGCAGCCGCTTCGGGATGTCCTTCATCTCGGTCATCATGCCGTCGATGCGGTAGCGAAGGCGGAACCGCTTGCCCATGGGCTCGAGGTGGATGTCCGAGGCCCTCAGCTTGAAGGCGTCGACGATGATCTGGTTGACCAGGCGGATGATCGGCGCATCGGCGTCGAGGGCCTCGCTGTCGGCCCCAACCTCCCCTTTGAGCGCCCCGACCTCGACCTCACCCTCGGTGATGTCCTGGATCATCCGGGCGATCTCGGAATCGCCGCGGCCGCCGCCACCGGAGCTGCCGTAGTACTTGTCGAGGGCCGCCTTCAGGTCGTCCTCGCTGGTGACGCGGTACTCGAGGGTCTTGCCGAGGG
>JBIKMQ010000395.1:0-3455 GCA_044359215.1 Candidatus Chromulinivoraceae bacterium | reverse complement strand
CGGTCAGATACCGTGTGGACGGCGTAAGCGGTCTAAACGTTTTCACTGCAAAATATCCGTTGCACGGGACGCATGCCCTCGTGTGCCCCGCCATCACTCCCTGTCGCGTCGGGCGACTCGGTTTTCGGCGGTGCGGTTCGTCTTTCACCGGGAGGTGAGAAACGGAGCGCAAAGCCTATGCGGACGGCGGGTACCTTCAATACTTTTCTGAAAGTTTTTTCGCGGTGACCCCAGAGAGACCCTTGGATCGATGGTCTCGGTTCATGCCTTGGGGCGGCCGCGCGAGACCCATGGACGGGCCGGTGGCTCGGGCTCGCCAAGCACCCGGTACCGCGTCCGGAAGTGCATCTTGGAGACCCTCGGAAGGACCTCCGCACCATGGCGGGCCACGAGCGCGCTGGCCGCCTGTTCGACGGCCGCGGAGGCCCCGCGAGGCAGCGGCATCCCGTAGTCCTTCTCGAGGCGCTTCATGCGTTCGAGGTACTCGTTGCGCGCGACGATGGACGCCGCGGCGACGGCGGCATCCTCCTCCGCCCGGTGCCGCTGCACGAGGGTGATGGACCGCCCGAGGGGCATGAGGGCGCGTTCCACGGTGGCCTTGGTGGAGGCGAACTGGTCGCTCACTGCACGCAGCGGCGGCGGATTGAGGAGTGCGCCCCGCTCCAGCAGGTTCTCGATGGCGCGGGCATGCCCCCAGGCCAGCACGGTGTTGACCGAGCCGTGGCGCTCATGAAGCCGGTTGTAGGCCTCGTTGCCGATGGCGACGACGCTCACCTGACAGCCCGGTGTCCCACGGATGACGGCATCAAGGCGCGCGATCGCCGCATCGCTGCCGATGCTTTTCGAATCCCGGATGCCCGCCGCGCTCCAGGCCTCGAGCACGGGGGCGTTGACGTAGACCGCGGCGACGCAGAGGGGTCCGAAGAAGTCACCCTTGCCCGACTCGTCCACGCCGATGCGGGGCTCAAGCAGGGTCGGGTCGAGGACCGCCTCGTAGCCAAGCCGGGCCGCGCCAAGGATTTCGGGCTCCAGGACAAACTCGACGAACTCCCGGGTCCCCTTGCCCTGCACCACCAGCTTGCCGCTGAGGTACAGGGTCACGTTGAGGTCTGGCTTCACGCCGCCGATTCGGGCGTGCGGCACTTCCCGCAACTGGTATCCGCCGGATCGCAAATGCTCCTCGAGCCGCCCGGACTGTTCGGGGTTCAATGTGGCGGTGTGGCAGGTCACGCTCGACCGTGTTCCGGGCCACCCGGCCGCTGTCGAGCCTGAATTACCCCTGCGACCGACCATCGCGTCGGTGGTCGGCATGGAGCCGCCCACCCGGCGTCCGACGCCCGCGGACCCGGGGCGTCCCATCATCCCGGGCTGGAACGCCCTCCCGACGCCTGCCAGCCTGCGGCCGCATGGCCACCGGACAATTGGAGACCGAGGGGGCGGACGAGGCGGCCCGCATGGTTGTCCGGCAACTGGTCGAGTGGTTCGACCGGAACGCCCGTGACCTGCCCTGGCGGCGCACGCGAGATCCTTACGCCGTATGGGTGTCCGAGATCATGCTGCAACAAACGCAGGTGCAGACCGTGATCCCCTATTGGACACGCTGGATGGAACGGCTTCCGGGCGTGCACGCACTGGCCGCGGCTCCGCCGGAGATGGTGCTGAGGCTGTGGGAAGGTCTCGGCTACTACTCCCGGGCCCGGAACCTTCAACAGGCCGCCCGCCGCATCGTGGGGGATCTCGGCGGGGTCTTCCCCGACGACGTGGCGGGTCTGCGGGCGCTGCCGGGGATCGGCCCATACACCGCCGGCGCCATCGCCTCCATCGCCTTCGACCTGCCCGAGCCGCTGCTCGACGGCAACGTCATGCGCGTCCTCACGCGCTGGGGGGCCCTCGGGGGCGATCCCAGGTCGTCACCGCTGAACCGGGAGCTTTGGAGTCTCGCCGGCCGGTTGGTGCGGACGGCCCACTCGACCGACGGACTTGGCAAGGCCAGGTGCTCGCGCCTGAATCAGGCACTGATGGAGCTCGGCGCCACGGTGTGCACCCCGGGACCGGCCCCGGACTGCGCGGCCTGCCCGCTCGCCAACACCTGCCAAGCCAGGGACCGGGGCGAGGCCGGGCGTTTTCCGGAGCTGGCGCCCCGGGTGGCCACGACGGCGAGATTCTTCGCGACCGGCATCGTCGAGCACGCCGGAAGGTTCCTGCTGCGGCTCCGCGAGGACACCGGAGTGAACCGCGGCTTCTGGGAGTTTCCGAACTGGGAGACCGCGGCCGACGAGGCGCCGGGCCCCCTGCTCAGCCACCACCTGGGGGTCGATCCGCGGGCCTGGGTCGCCCTGCCCGACCTGCGCCACGCCATCACCCGGTACCGGATCACCCAGCGGGTGCTCCTGGCCCGGGTGGCCGGGCCGCCGTCCGGGGCCGGCAACGGTCCGGCAGGCACCTGGCTCTGGGCGAGGCCGGACGAGCTCGAGGCCTTGCCCCTGACCTCGGCGCACCGGAAGCTGGCAGGCCGGTTGCCAGCCGATGGACGGCGCGGAAAGGCCGATCCACCCGCCGGGGCCGATCGGGCCGACCTGAAAGGCCGCAATTGTCATGCAGGGGCAGCAGGGCCACTCTCCACCTCCAAGTGAACGATGGCCGACTCATCGCCCCGGAACACCCGCAGTTCTCGGGCTTCATCTTCAAGATCCAGGCCAACATGGATCCGAAGCACCGTGACCGGATCGCCTTCGTGCGCATCGTGAGCGGCAAGTTCGAGCGCGACATGACCGTGTTCCACGTCCAGTCGGGCCGGAAGGTCCGCCTGAGTTCCTCGCACAAGCTCTTCGGCAACGAGCGCGAGACCGTCGACGAAGCCTATCCTGGCGACATCATCGGGCTGGTCGGCCATGACGGCTTCGGCATCGGCGACACCCTCAGCACCGACCCGGCGATCCGCTTCGACGAGATCCCGCGCTTCACCCCGGAGGTCTTCGAGTACTTCCACAACCCCAACACGGCGAAGTTCAAGCAGTTCCGCCAGGGCCTCGACCAGTTGCTGCTCGAGGGCGTGGCGCAGGCCTTCCACCTCAAGGACACGGCCAGCCGGGTGCCGCTGCTGGCGGCGGTGGGACCGCTGCAGTTCGAGGTGCTGCAATACCGGCTGGAGACCGAGTACAACGCCGAGACCCGCCGGGAGAGCGCGCCGTTCACCGCCGTGCGTTGGCTGCC
Organism: Candidatus Chromulinivoraceae bacterium; assembly: GCA_044359215.1. Taxonomy (GTDB): domain Bacteria; phylum Verrucomicrobiota; class Verrucomicrobiia; order Limisphaerales; family UBA9464; genus SXXZ01. Next base: position 242 of record JBIKMQ010000395.1, on the reverse strand, counting down.
GCCGGGCACGCCGCCCGAATCGCTGGATTCCATCGCGCTGCCGACCGGCGCCCGATTCGCCTTCGACATGGATTCCAACCCGGTGATCCTTTTCCCCAGCGAGTGGTCCCTGGGGTATTTCGCCCAGAACCACCCCTCCCTGCCGCTGACCTCGCTGGCGCCACCCCGCCGCCACGAACGGTGACGACCGGCGCCACGGAACCCCTTTCCCGACACGACCGACCATGACCTCCGCCACCGAC
>JBIKMQ010000394.1:0-3460 GCA_044359215.1 Candidatus Chromulinivoraceae bacterium | reverse complement strand
GAAATCCGACAGGCTTGGTTGAGCCGAATGCGTGACGGACGGACGAACAACCCGCCTTTTCCTGAGACAGTTAGGCTATTTTGAGGGCAGCTCATGCCGTCACACACCCACCACCTTCGGCGACTGGCCCAGAAATGGGCTTCCGGAACCGTTCCCGCTTTGGGACTCAATCATGGCCGGATCGCGCAGGATATTCCCAAACTTTCGCCTGGCCTGACCGTCAGCAAAATGGCAGGGCCCCGATTTTACGCAGGGTAGCGGCACGGCTCTTGAGCCTTACGCCTTCGGGAAGCTCAGGCGGTGGGTCTTTTGGATCTTGTCCCGCCACCCATCGGGGACTCCCGCCTCGGCGGCGAACTCCGGCCAGCGTTCCACGGTGGCCTGGACTTCCTCCAGGATCGTCGCGGCCCGCCCACGCTTCATGAGCGCCGACCGGGCGCACTGCACGAAATCCTCCCGGGTGAAACCATCCCGTTTCCCGTTCAGGGTCATCTGGTGGGTGCCGGTCCATGCTCCAGCGGGATTGTAGCTGTAGGTCACGTCGAAGGCCGGAGCCAGCGACCACTCGCCGAGCGGGTTCATCAGGAACGCGATGTTCTTCACATGGTCGTCCTGATTCCTCGCAACGAGGTTGAACACCATCCGGCGGAACTGCTCCTCCACGGCCGACATCGGCAACTGGAGCCGACGGATCGCCAGGAGCGCCTGCTCATAGCCGTAGGCTCCGGCCTGGTTGAAATCGAAATGGGCCAAGGCGCACAACGACTGCAGATGCAGCTTCTCACCGCCTGCCAGCCGATCGAAGCGCCGGGTCATGAAATGACGCCGCCCATTCTCCTCCAGCAACCGGCACTCGCTCATGGTGATGCCCGCCGCCTTCGCCATCCGGTGATAGGCGAACTCCACGGCCCCATAGCCCGTCGGGTCGTCCCGCTCCTTGTCCCGGTTCCCGGCCACCCCGTCGAATTTCAGCAGCCAGTGCTCGAAGCCATCTCCCGCTGTGATTTGGCCTGAACGCACCTCGTGGGTTTGGGGGTTCCACGCGATCACCGCCTTGGCCCGCGCGCCTCCGGCCGACGTTCCCACGGTCAGGATGTCGCGCAACGCCTTCGCTTTCCCCGCTGCATGAAGGTGCCCCTGCAACCGGCCGCGATGCGTCAACACCTCGCCCGCAAGTCGCAACAGCGCATCAACCTCCAGCTTTGAAGCCTTGCGAGGCTTCGGCCCCAGCACCGGTGCGAACTCCAGTGCTCCCATGCCGCGCGTGCCGGTATAGCAAAGCCGCTCGACCGCGCTGAAACTCTCCGGCGTGCGGCCCTGCGTCGCCAGCCAGGCGTCGATCAGCGCGTTGCCGAACTTGTCCGGCAGCGAATCGGCGAGCAACCCCGGCAGGCCGTGGAAGGTGTTCCGCGGCAGCTCAGGAAACTGGTGCACCCGCCTGCCCAGCGGCATGACCAGCGGCGACAACTGGATCCCGCTCCCGACGAATTCAGGATCGTACTCGAAGGCGGCGACATCCCGCCCTTCCTCGAGCGAGACCGCACCGATCGTCCGGCCCCAAAGCTGCACCCGAGCAATCATGCCCCTTCACCCCACGTCCATGGGCCCGGCAGGGAGGACACCGCCTTTTTGCCCGAGGCGCGCCGCCGCTTCCGGCCGGCCTGCTTCAACTGAGCCATCGGGCTGGCCACCGCCTCCGGGATGAGCAACTCGAGACGCTCCACCAGGCCGAGCACCCGGCAGACGCGCAGAAACCCGGACAACTGAGTCGCGGCCGCGCCCAGCTCCAGCCGCTGCACCGTCCGCAAGCCCAAGCCCGCCTGCTCGGCGAGCTGCGCCTGAGTCAAATTCTGGGCCAGTCGCCACTGCGCCAAGCGGTGCCCCAGCCGCTGCAGCCATGCTTCGTCGGTAATGGTGTTTGAATTGTTCAAACACGTCTAATGTGGCGTGCTAAATCGGTTTTTCAACGATAAATGCCATCAGAGACGTTTTGTGATCGTATTTTGACAAACCGAGACCGAAACGCCCGACTTCCAACCCGAAGATCGCAGACGTCGCCCCAACCAATCCCCCCACCGGGCGGAGGATCACCGTCACCGCGCAGGCAGGCATCAGGGCCAAGGCGATCGGGCGAGGCCAAAAAGGCTACGTGGTTTATTCCGTGGGCCAAGGCTTGCAGGACAATGGCGGGAAGGAGCGCCCCAGGACGAAGAAGGCCAAGAGCGGGGATCATGACGAGACGTTCTTCGTCGAGCGCTGAAGCGTTGATTGGATATCCATTTTGGATATCCTTTTCCTCATGAGCAGCGAAACGGTGGTTTTCAAGGTGGGCAACAGCCTCGCGGTCCGCTTGGTGGGCGATTGTCGCCTTCCACGAGGTACCCGGGTTCGCGAACGGTGGGAGGGCAACAGTGTGGTCATCGAGCCCATCGTCGACACCTGGTCCGGAGCCTTCCTGGCCAGTGCAGGAACTTGGGACCAACCCTTGCAGCGCCCAGGCAGAGATGAACGGGCCCGGGATCACTTCGCATGAAATACCTGTTGGATACCTGCACCGTCAGCGACTATCTGCGCGGTGTGGATTCGGTGGTGAAGCGACTTCAGAAGTCCAAACCTTCCGAGGTGGCCATCAGCGCCGTCACCGCCATGGAACTCCGCTACGAGGCCGCCCGCCGGCAATCGCCGAAACTCACCGCCTCGGTGGAGGCGTTCCTGGCCGACATCACGATTCTGAACTTCGACGCCGATGCCGCCGAGCACGCCGGATTCCTGCGGGCCAACATGGAAACCAAGGGGCGCACGATCGCCTTGGCGGATTGCCAGATCGCCGGCAGCGCCCTGGCCCACAGTCTGGCTCTTGTGACCAACGACCGTGACCTCAAGCGCGTGCCTGGGCTCAAGGTGGTGGACTGGCGGGCTGGCCGTTGAGGTGGTTTGACAAAGCCCCGACGCTTCCATGGAGGGGGTGCCAAGAGCCAGGGAGCCATTCGCGAGTTTCGATCCCTTCCGTGCTGGGTCGCGCTGAATGTCCACCTGGCTGGCGCCCACCTTCAGACGGCACTTGCCCTTTGGCCCTCTGCTACCGGATCCGGACCCGATCTCGCCCGATCCCCAATTCGGTCCCTCTCGGCTCGGACTTGATGGGCCCGAGGTTTCGGCTCACGGTCCCGATGATGAATCCCCGCCGCCATTCTGCCTTTCCGGCTTCCTGCCGATCGCTGGGCTTGGCGATGCGTCGAGTCGTGGGGGCGACTCTGGTCGCCATGATGGTTTGGGGAGAGTGGGGCGTGGGATCCCTGCAGGCCGCGCCCGCCGCGGGCGGCGACACCAACCACTGGGCCTACCGGCCGGTGGCCAATCCGGTGCCGCCCCCGAGCACCGATCCGTCCCACACCGACATCGACCGGTTCATCGTCGCCGCCCTCCGGTCCCGTGGCCTGTCCCTCTCGCCGGCCGCCTC
>JBIKMQ010000393.1:0-3461 GCA_044359215.1 Candidatus Chromulinivoraceae bacterium | reverse complement strand
CCAAGACGCGCACGGCGCTCACCCTGCAGGCCGACGACGATTCCGGCGCCCTCATCGTGGCCGCACGGGCCGACACACTGCCGGTCATCGAGGAACTCCTGGCCCAGCTCGACATCCCCGACGCCTCGGGCCTGAGCACCGTGCGCATCTATCCCCTGAAGCACGCCGACGCCTCGGCCGTGCAGAAGATCATCACCGACCTCCACTCGGGGCCCCGCAACGCCAACACCAAGCCGGCCGACCGGCCGACCATCACCCTCGACGACCGGAGCAACTCGATGATCGTCTCGGGCAACGACAAGGCCTTCGCCATCATCGACAACCTCATCGCGCAGCTCGACAAGCCGATGCCGGCGGAATTCCGGGACATCCGCATCCTGCCGCTGGCCCATGCCGACGCCGCGCAACTGGCCGCCACGCTCCAGCGGCTCATGGACCAGCGGGTCGCCCGCCAGGGGTCCCTCGGCCGGGGCCAGGCCGACAGCCTGAAGGTCCTCGTGCTGCCGGAGCCCCGCTCCAACAGCCTGCTGGTCGGCGGCGGCAAGGACGCCTTCGATCTGGTGGAGTCGCTGGCCCGCCGCCTCGACGAGGCCGCCCCGGGCCTGACGGGCGGCGTGCGCATCGTCCCGCTCGAGTACGCCGACGCCCGCATCCTGGCCGCCTCCCTGAACCAGCTCTTCAGCCAGCGCTACCAGGCCAGCACCTCGCCGGAGGTCCAGCGCCAGAAGCCGGTGATCCTGCCCGACGCGCGGGTCAACGCCCTCATGGTGTCCGCCGGCCGGGAGGACAACGAGACCATCGACGCCCTGCTCAAGAAGCTCGACCGCAAGCTCGACAACCCCGCGCTGGCCCTGACCGTGCTTCCCCTGAGGCACAACGACGCCGCGCGGGTGGCCGCGACCCTCGAAGGGGTCTTCGCCGCCCGTCTGCAGGCCCGCACGCTGCCCGGCCAGGCCCCCTCCCCCACCGACCGGGTGGAGATCCAGACCGACAGCCTCAACAACTCGCTCATCGTCTCCTCCAACAAGGAGAACCTCGACCTCATCAAGGACCTGCTCACCCGGATCGACGTGGAACCCACCGTCGCCGAGGGCGTGCTCGAGACCTTCGTGCTGAAGCACGCCGACGCCCAGCGGGTGGCGACGATGCTCAAGAGCCTGGTCCAGCAGGGCATGTACCGCCCGGGCCGTTCCGACGTGAAGATCCCGGGCCAGGCCAGCCGGGACGCCATGGCCATCGCCGTCGACACCCGCAGCAACACGCTCATGGTCTCGGCCAGCCCCGACAATCTCGGGCTCATCAAGGAGATCCTGGCGAAGGTGGACACCGTGGACTTCGTCGCGGCCACCGACCTCAAGGTGTACAAGCTCGAGCACGCGCGGGCCTCCAACCTCGCCGGGGTGCTCACCCAGTACCTGCAGGCCCGCAAGGCGGCCGACGCGGCATCGCTCAACGCCCCGGAACGCAGCATGCCGGTGGCCGTCATCGCCGACACGCGGCTCAACGCCATCCTCGCCACCGGGTCCAAGGAGGCCATCGACATGCTCGACCGCATCGTCCCGCAGCTCGACGCCGAGGACCGCCTCGCACAGCTCAACTTCCGGGTCTTCCCCCTCAAGGAGGCCACGGCGGTCCGCCTGCAGACCACCCTCCAGCGGCTCTTCGCCAACCGCCCCCCCAAGGCCCGGGGCGAGCCGGTCGACCCCATCACCGTCGTGGCCGACGCCTGGGTGAACGCGCTCATCGTCGGCGCCGTCGTCGAGGACATGTCCATGATCGACGGGCTCATCCAGCGGCTCGACACGCAGCAGGCCGAGTTGGGGCTCAAGGTGGAGGTCATCCCGCTGGCCAAGGCCGACGCGCGCAAGGTGGCCCAGACGGTGCAGGGACTCTTCCGCGAGGGCACCCAAGGCGGTCCCCTGCCGATCGTGGTCAGCGCCGACGAGCGGGTGAACGCCCTGGTCGTCTCCTGCGGCGCCACCGACCTCAAGCGGATCCGCGACGTGGTGGCCAAGCTCGACACCGACCAGACGGCCCGCGTGAGCGAGATCCGGGTCATCGCCCTCAAGCATGCCCGGGCCGAGAACCTCACCCAGGTTCTCAACACGGCCCTGAACCAGAGGATCACCCCGCTCTCCGACCTGAGCCCCAACGCCCAGTCGGTGCTGCAGTTCGTGACCCGGACGGAGGAGGGCCAGGAGCTGGTGACCGCCGCCCTGAAGGAGGCCATCTCGATCACCCCCGATCCGCGGATGAACGCCCTGGTAGTCTCCGGGCCCGTCGATTACATGGGTCTGCTCGAGCAGATCGTGGGACGGCTGGACAACAGCTCGTCGCGCGAGGCCAAGATCCGCGTCTTCTCGTTGCGCAACGCCGACGCCCAGCAGACGGCCCAATTGCTCCTGTCGATGTTCCGCATGCAGTCCAGCGGGACGGCGGCGGCGCCCAATGGGCAGCGCACCATCCAGTACACCCTGATGCGGCCCGCGGCCGACGGCTCCGAGACACCCTCCGCCACGGCGGTCATCGGCTCCGAGGAGCAGACGGCCCTGACGGTCAGCGTCGATCCGCGAACCAACACGCTGCTGGTCGGCGGCACCGAGCACTACGTGGGCCTCGTGCAGCAGATCATCGAGACCCTCGATTCGTCCGAGGCCCTGGAGCGCAAGACGGAGGTCTACCGCCTCAAGAACGCCCAGGCGCCCGACGTGGGCACGGCCATCCGCAGCTTCCTCGACCAGGAGCGCCAACGGGTCACCCAGGTGCTCGGCACCGACGCCGTCGGCACCGCCCAGCGCCTGCTCGAGCGCGAGGTGGCCATCGTACCCGAACAGGTCAGCAACACCCTGCTGCTCTCGGCCAGCCCTCGCTACTTCGAGCAGATCCACCAGATCATCGAGGAACTCGACCAGGCCCAGGCCCAGGTGCTCATCCAGGTGCTGCTGGCCGAGGTGACCCTGGACTCGAACCGCGACCTCGGCTTCGAGTGGACCTTCACCAAGAACGTCGGCAACGGGTGGAACGTGGGCACCGGCACCGACTTCGGCATCCCCAACCAGCTGCAGAACTTCGGCGGCTACTCCGCGCTGGTGACGGGCAACAACATGAACTTCCTCATGCGGGCCCTCGAGAACGACGGCCGGGTCGAGGTGCTGAGCCGGCCGCAGATCCTCACGGCCGACAACAAGATCGCCTCGATCAACATCGGCCAGCGGGTGCCCATCATCACCGGCAGTTCCACCACGCCGCAGGGCGGGCAGATCAACACCTTCGACTACCGCGACGTCGGCGTGAACCTGACGGTCACCCCGCGCATCACGGGCGAGGGCTTCGTGAAGATCGATGTCGGGGCCACCAACAGCTCGCTGGCCAGCTCGAGCGTCGAGATCAACGACAAGGCCACGGTGCCGATCATCAACGAGCGCCGGGCGTCCACGACGGTGACGGTGCAGAGCGGCCAG
>JBIKMQ010000391.1:0-3471 GCA_044359215.1 Candidatus Chromulinivoraceae bacterium | reverse complement strand
GTCGAGCGTACGGGACCCGAACGGGAAGAGGCTCCCCTCGAGGAAGGTGGTGACGTCGAACTTCCCGCGCACCGCCTGGTCATGCTGGAGCCTCACGTTGCCGATGGCGTTCTCGAGCACCTCGAAGGCCGGGTTGTTCTCCTTGGCCCGCTGGATGAGCTTCTCGAGGCCTTCAGGCGTCCGCGCGGACACCGCATAATCGCTGATGGCGTAGTCGGGCATCACGAGCTCGACCCGGTTGGTGAGGTCGAGGCCGACGTAGCCCATGAGGTTGCTCCGGTAGTCCGAACCCCGGGCGGCGTAACTCGCCTGCGTGGACTGCGCCGAGGCCCTCACGGACTCCACGCGGGTGCGATCCTCGGGACGCAGCCGGGGCTCCTGCAGCAGGCCGGAAAGGTCGTCGACCCAGCTCTGGTAAAGCTCCACCAGGCGGTTGTAGTAGATGGCCAGGTAGTAGTAGCTCAGCGCATTCTCGACCTGGAGGCGGTAGCTCTTGAGGTAGTCGAGTTGTGCCTTTCGCGCGGTGGATTCCTGGAACGCCTGGCTGATGATGCGGTCCTGACGGCGGCGTGAGCCCAGGAAGGGAAACTCGACCCGGGAGCCGATGTAGGCGCCTGCCTGGCCATCCTTGGGATCCGGCCCCAGCGGGTCGGAGGAATTGCCGTAGCGCGAGAAAAACGAAGGCCCCACCTCGAGCCGCATCGACGAGCCCTCGAAACTCTCCTTCTGGACGCCAAGGACGGAAGTGATCTCGTGACCAACGCCCAACCGCTGGAACGGGAAACGGGTCACTTGATTTCGGAACTCCGTGTAGGGCTCGAGCCGGTTGAGATTGGCCCTGAACTCCTCAAGGCCGTGCCGCGCGGCGTTCATCTCCTCCCGCGAGGCCCGCATGCTCGGATTGAGGCGGAAGGTCAGCTCGACGATGTTCTTGAGGTCGAGCCGGTAGGTGGTCGGGGTCGTCGGGGCCGTCGCGGAACGCTGGCCAACCAGCGAGGCGCCTGCAGGCCCCGGACGCGATGACCTGCCGGCGGTCCCCGGGACCGGATCCGGGACCGAAGACGACGCCCGCATCGGGGGTCCGCAGAGAGACAGCAGAGCCAGCGCCAGCACCAGGCCGACTCCCGGATGGGGCCGCACACGAACCCTTGGACGAGGACCGGTCCCGCCGCTTGTCCAGCGCCGGCATCGACCCGGATCGACCGCGGTCCTTCGGACTCCGGACACGGCCGTGCTTCCGGACAGGTTCGCACCGTCCGCCACGCTCTCTGGAGCCATCACCTGCATGCCACTGATCCCCGCTTCCGTCCGCCTCCACAACCGCCCCGGCCATCTGTCGCGCCACACCCGGGACGGCAGCCGCACCGAGCTTTTTCGAGGAAACAAGGGCGAAAATCGACAACCACCCATCCAGAGACCTCGGCCACCCGACCGGGGACTCCTCGGGAATCTTCGAACGAAACAACGCTTGGGAAGATGTCAGGATCTCCGGACGAGGGGCGGATGTCCACACCCTGCGTGCCACAAACACCGCGCCGAGGCATTCCGACGCCCTCCCGACCACCCACCCACCCCCCGGATTGACAGACGGGGAACCCCCTCAGCAACTTTGTCGCTGGTGCCTGATCCCGGTCTCCCGCCCCTCCCCATGAAACCCACCGTGTCGACCGCATCCTTCGTCCACTCCCGACGACTCCCAGCCCCCGGGCCCGCGGACGCCGTGCTGCGGCGGCATCTCGGCTGGATGGCGCTCGGGGGGATGTCGCTGGCCTTTGGGGTGTCCCAGTACTCCCGGGCCGCGACCGAACCGGTCACGACACCGGGCAGCCTGCGCCACCGCGACCTGGCCGCCACACTCACGCGGGTGCCCCAGATGCTGCTGGCGATCGCCCACTCCGAGGAGGGGCAGCGCGAGCTGGGCATCGGGGCCGAGACCGAGGCGGGCTTCGATCAGGCGCTGCGCAAGGCGGCCTCGGGATGGATGCGCTGGAGGAACCTTCCCGACGCGGAACAGCGCGAGGCCATCGCCCGTGCCGAGTCGGCGGTCGTGGGCGAGGTGCGGCGGCGGTTCGGTGGCGCGGCGGTGGCTCGGCTCCGCCAGTTGGAACTGCAGGCTCAGGGAGCCCGGGCCATCCTGAGGCCGGAGGTGGGCGAGCGCCTGGCCCTCACGGCGGGACAGCGCTCCGGCTTCGATGCGCTGTTCGAACGATCCGACCGGACGCTGTCCCAGGTCGCCTCGGTGGGTGCGGCAGGGCGTGCGCGCCGGCAGGCCACGGTCGCGCGTCTGCGGACGGCGGAGTCCGAGGCGATGAAGAAACTGCTGGATGCCGGCCAATGGTCGACTTGGCAGTCATGCCTCGGCGACGCGCGCGAGCCGTGGACCTTCGAGCGCGTCCTGCCCATGGCCCCGGAACTCGTCGATTCGGGGGTCTGGGTCGAGGCCGACCGGCAGGCTCGACTTTCCGACCTCCGGGGCAAGGTCGTGTTGCTGCACTTCTACGCCTTCCAGTGCCACAACTGCCACGCCAACTTCGACGTCTACAACCGATGGCACCGGTCCCTGCGCGATCTGGGCATCGAGGTGGTCGGCGTGCAAACACCGGAGACCGACGACGAGCGCGATGCCGGCAAGGTGGTGGCGGCGGCGAAGAAGGCGGGCTTCGACTTCCCCGTGCTGGTGGACCTGAAGAGCGCCACCTGGGAGGCCTGGGGCACCACGATGTGGCCCACGGTCTACGTCATCGACCGGCGCGGCTATGTGCGGCACTGGTGGATGGGCGAACTGCGCTGGAAGGGCGCCCGGGGCGACGAGGAGATCGAGCGCCTGGCGCGGCGCCTGGCCGCCTGAGCCCGGCCGGGGCCGGGGCTGCAGTAGCCCCACAGTAGCCCCAGGAGGCAACCCACGGCCCGAGGGCAGCCGATGGTTTGCCGTCCACCGGATGGGTCCGCCCATGGCCTCCATGCGCCGGGAGGCGTTGCTTCCATCCCACCTCTGGTCCGCACCACCTCGAACCCACCCGTCACTTCGCGCCGCCCAGGAAATCGACGGTGGCGCTGAGCTCGGGGGTGAGGAAGCGGTCGGGCTCGAGGATCTGCACCTTGACCTGCACGGTGCCCTTGGCGCGGTTGGCCTCGGGGGCGATCTCGGCGACGCGGCCCTGGTAGTGCTTGTCCGGGTAGGACACCGGCGAGATGACGCACCCCTGGCCGAGTGCCACGCGGGCCAGCTTGGATTCGTCGATGTCCACCTCGACCTGCAGGTCGCGCAGGTCGGCCACGGCCACCAGCGAGGAACTCGGGCCCCGGGTGCCGCCGAAGGTCTGCGGGGTCACCAGCTCACCGGGATCGACCAACTTCTCGAGCACCACGCCGGTGACCGGCGAGCGGATGATGCACCAGTCGATCACCGTCTCGATGCCCTTGCGGGCGCCCAGCACCTGAAGCCGCTGGGCCTCGGCGGTCCGCAGCGCC
>JBIKMQ010000390.1:0-3475 GCA_044359215.1 Candidatus Chromulinivoraceae bacterium | reverse complement strand
AGACCCCGGTGCACCCCACCCAGATCGTCGCCACGGTGTACCACGCGCTGGGCATCGACCCGCACACCATCGTGATGAACCACCTGAACCAACCGCGCGAACTGGTGCAGGCCGAGCCCGTCACCGCCCTCTTCGGCTGAGCCCGGCGCCCTCCCCTCCCCCGCGCGCTCCTGACGCCCCACGACCGAATCGACCCGGCGCCTCCGACGACCGGACGCCCCACCGCCTCCCCATGAGAGTCCCCTCGGCCCTGCTCGCCCTGTCGGCCCTGTCCATGTTCTGGACCCGCCTGCCCGACGTGCTGGCACAGAACCCTCCACGACTCGACTCGGCCTCCGTCACCTGGATCCAGCGCGGCACCACCCAGGAGATCACCCTGAAGGGAGACGCCCTCGAGGGCATCGCGCAGGTGCTGGTCCAGGGCGGTGGGGTCTCCGCCCGACCAGGAGCCCCGAAGGCGGCCGCCGTGGCCCTCGAGGGCTCGGCGGGCGGCCTCACCACCGGACCGGCCAATTCGCAGCAGGCGCTGACGATCGGCTGGGTGTCGACGGCGGACGCGGCCCTCGGCCCGCGGGAGATCCGGGTGGCCGGACCCCACGGCGTCTCCAACCCCCTCCTCCTCCAGCTCAGCGACCTGGTCGAACTGGCCGACCCACGCACCAACTCCACGCCTGCGAGGGCCGCGGCCCTGACCCTGCCGGTGGCCGTGTCCGGGGTTCTCTCCACGAACACCGAGTCGGATTTCTTCCGCTTCAACGCGCCGGCGGGGAAATCCCTGATCCTCGACCTGCAGGCCAACCGCACCGGCTCACCGCTGGACGCCAACCTCATCCTCCGGGATGTCGGCGGCCGTGAACTGGCCCGCAGCGAGGACGTCCACGGCCTTGATCCGTTCCTCGAATACACCTCCCCGGTGGAGGCCGAACTCGTGCTTGAGGTCCACGACCTGCGCTACCAGGGCGGCTCCGACTACCGCTACCGCCTGGTGGCAGGCCACCTGCCCTACCTCGAATCGCTCTTCCCCTTCGGAGGCCGCCAGGGCTCCTCGGTCGGGCTCAAGTGGATCGGCAGGAACCTCGAGGGCGTCGAGACGCTGCCCTTGCAGATTGCGCCAACGGCCCCCCTGGGCCGCCAGGAGGTCCGGGCCAGGACGCCGCTGGGGTTCTCCAACCCCGTGGCCTTCGAGGTGGGGGACCTGGAGGAATCCGACGACACCGAACCCAACGACACCCCGCAACAGGCGCAGGTCCTCACCCTGCCCCGCATCGTCCAGGGCCGCATCGGGGCCGAGAAGGACGTGGACGTCTTCCGCTTCAAGGCGCCGGCCGACCATCGCTGGGTCCTCGAGGTCCAGGCCCGTTCCTTCGGCTCGCGGCTCGACGCCCTGCTGACGCTCTCGGACACCAACGGCACCGTGCTCCAGCGCAACGACGACGCCTCCGGTCCCGATGCCCGCATCGAGTTCGACGCCAAGAAGGACGCCGAGTACCGCCTGAGCCTGCGGGACCTGACCCAGCGCGGCGGGGACCGATTCGGGTACCGCCTGAGCCTGCGGGCCGTGGACAAGACCCCGGACTTCGGCGTGCGCGCATCCGGCGGCCGGTTCCGGGTGGCCCAGGGAGGCTCGATCGCCGTGCGCTGCGAGGTGGATCGAAGGAACGGTTTCGACGGGATGGTCCGCCTCGAGCCTGACGGCCTGCCCCCCGGCCTCTGGGCACCGCCGCTGGTCCTCGGTTCGGGCACCTCGGTGGGCTGGTGGGTGATCTCCGCCAATGCCGACGCCGCCCCGGGATACTTCCCGCTCAAGGCCATCGCCCTCGGAGACCATTCCGGAAAGGCCGTCGCCCATCCGGTCGCGTTCTCCGAGATGGCCTGGCTGACGGTGTTGCCGGCCGTGCCGTTCGACCTGAGCGTCGCCCCCTCCAGCCTGCTGGCCGAACAGAACACGGGTACCGGCCTGGAGGTCCGGGTCCAGCGTCGGGACGGTTTCGACGGCGAGGTGCGGATCGTGGCCGAGGATCTTTCCGGCGTCTCGATTCCCGCCGTCACCGTGCCGGCCGGGCAGACCCGCGCCCGCCTGGCCCTGCAGGTGGCCCAGAACGCCGAGGTGGGCACCCGCCCCGTGATGGTCCGCGCCGAGGCCACGGTGAAGGGGCGCACCGTGGTGACCCACGCACCGGCTCCGGTGCCGCTGACCATCCAGCCGATCCCGATGTTCCTCACCGCGATGCTGCCAGGGTCGCCGTTCTTCCGCACCGATCCTGTCCGACTGTCGGCCGTGGCGCTCCCCGACGGCACCACCTCCGAGGCCAACCAGACCCAGTTCGTGGTCAAGGTCGACCGGCGCGGCGTGGGTGGCGAGATCGACCTGCGCCTCGAGGACCTGCCGGCCGGCGTCGAGGCCACGGTGTCCCCGATCCGCACCAACAGGAACGAAGCCACCATCCAGCTCAAGGTCTCGTCAAAGGCCCGGACCGGGAAGGAGCACCAGTTCCGCGTCGCCGCCACCGCCACGCATCAGGACCGGATCTGGCGCCAGAAAACCCAGCCCATCCACCTCACCCTCACCGCGCCCGAACCGGAGGCCCCAAAGTCCGAATCCCCCAAGCCCGACCCCGCCAAGCCCGAACCGGCCAAGGCCCAGGCCAAGCCCGCCGAACCGAAGCCCACCGCCGCACCGGCCAAGTCATGACCTCCCGACCCAACGCCCCCCATTTCTCCCGAGTCGACCAGGCCACCGCCGGCGAACCGGTCGTTCCCGTCCGGCAGGTCCCTCGAGACCACCGCTGGCCCGCCCTGCTGGTCGCGGCCCTGATGGCTGCCGCCGGCGCCCCGGACAACCTTTCGGGCGCCGACCAAGCCGTGTCGTGGTGGCGCGACGTGACGCCCATCTTCAAGCGTTCCTGCAACGGTTGCCACAACCCCAACAAGCTCAAGGGCGAGGTGGACACCTCGACCTTCGCCGGCTTGATGAAGCCCGGGAAGGAAGGCCCGAACCTCGTGGTGGGCGACCCGGCCAAGTCGTTGATCATCGCCTCCATCTCTGGCAAGGAACCCGACATGCCGAAGGAAGGCGACGCCCTGTCCCCGCAGGAAGTGTCGCTCATCTCCCGCTGGATCCAGGAAGGAGCCAAGGACGACACCCCGGCCGACGCCTACTCCACCAAGCTCAAGGACCCCCCGACCTACGCGCTGCCCCCGGTGATCAGCGCGCTCGACGTGTCGCCCGACGGCAAGGCCATCGCCGTGGCCGGCTACCATGAGGTGCTGCTGCTCGACACCGGCACCTGGTCGCTCACCGCCCGCCTGGTGGGCGAATCGCCGCGCATCGAGTCGGTCGCCTTCTCACCCGACGGCAAGTCGTTGGGTGTGAGCGGCGGAGCCCCCGCCCGCTTCGGCGAGATCCAGGTCTGGGACATCGCCGGATCCCGGCAGACCCAGGGATGGCGCCTGACCACCGACTCGCTCTTCGGCC
>JBIKMQ010000389.1:0-3482 GCA_044359215.1 Candidatus Chromulinivoraceae bacterium | reverse complement strand
GCGCTGAACTGCGGCGGCTCCGATGGCCACAGCGGCATCACCGCCAACCCAGCCTTGGGATGGGCCAGTGACCTCATCATCCGCCACGGCGGCACGACGGTCCTGGCCGAGACCCCGGAGATCTACGGCGCCGAGCACCTGCTCACCCGGCGCGCGGTAAGCCGCGAAGTCTCCGAGGCGCTGCTCAAACGGATCCGCTGGTGGGAGGACCACGCCCGGATGCACGGGGCCTCGATCAGCAACAACCCCTCGGCCGGCAACAAGGAGGGCGGCCTGACGACCATCTTCGAGAAGAGCCTCGGCGCCGTGGCCAAGGGCGGGCAGGCGCCGCTCATGGCGGTGCTGCAGTATGCCGAGGCGGTGACCGGACCGGGCCTGTGCTTCATGGACACCCCGGGCTACGACCCCGTGAGCATGACCGGCCTGGTGGCCGGCGGCTGCAATGTCGGCGTGTTCACCACGGGCCGCGGCAGCGTGTACGGCTGCAAGCCCGCCCCCTGCCTCAAGGTGTCCACCCACACGCCGCTCTACCGCTGGATGGAGGCCGACATGGACCTGGATGCCGGGACGATCCTCGAGGGTCGCGAGACCATCGCCCAGGTGGGTGAGCGGATCTTCGAGGCCATCCTGGCCGCCGCCAGCGGCACCCCGACCAAGAGCGAGCTGGCCGGCCTCGGCGACGAGGAGTTCGCGCCCTGGCCACTGGGGCCGGTCTTCTGAACCCGGCACCATCCCAGCCGGGACGTGGACGGGCGAGGATCCCGAGGGGACGCTTGCCGAGTCCCCGGCGTTTCGGGTAGCCATACCCGGTCGCCGGAGCCCGGGCTCCCCGGGAGGCGACCCTCGTCCGCGGTCGGGCCCATAGCTCAACGGTCAGAGCAGGGGACTCATAATCCCTTGGTTACAGGTTCGAATCCTGTTGGGCCCACCAGACCACTGAAACCCTCGGCCTTCTCTCCGAACGACCATCGACTCCGCGGTGCACGGTGAGGACGACCGGGCCTGGGCCAAGAAAAACGCGCCAGAGCGGAGTCTCCCCCGACCTGGCGCGTGGTCTTGCGCGGATCACCCACGGATTCCGCCGCCGCCGCTCAAGGCAGCTTCTTGATCTTCACGTCGCGGAACTGCACGACCATGGGCGGACCGGCGTGGATCTGCAGGGCCAGGATGCCCTCCTTGGCGGCCTTGGAAGCCTGCTGGTCGACCACATCGACCGTCATGCGGCCATTGATGAAATGCATCAGGTGGTTGCCGTCGGCGATGATGAGGTAGTCGTTCCACTGCTCGTCGCGGATGTTGGCCTGCAGTTCCTTCGAGTCGGCCAGCTTGCCCACCACGTTGACCTTCGTCTTGCCACCCTCCTCGGTGATGACGGTGCGCTGGCCGCGCTCGGCCAGGATGCCGCGCCCGCGCTCCTCGTACAGGATGCCGCTGTAGGTCTTTCCGGCCTCGAAGTCGGCCTGGTAGCCGCCCACGACGAACTTGTCGGCGTCGACCAGCTTGCTGCGGTACTGGATGCCGGAGTTGCCGTTGAAGATGCGGTACTGCAGGCGCAGCTCGAAGTTGGACACGGTGCCGTTGGTCCAGACCAGGAAGGTGTTCCCCGCGATCGGGTGGTCGCGATGGGTCGTGCCGGTGATGGCTCCTTCCTGCACGGTCCACAAGTCCGAACGGCCCGACCATCCGGCGAGGGTCTTGCCGTCGAAGATGGGGCGGAAGCCCTCGGTGTTCGGATCCTTGAAGGTGGCCTGGCAGCCGGTGAAGGCCAGGGCGGCCACCGACACGGCGACGACACTGGCACGGAGGAGGGAGCGGATAGGCATGACCGGGGAATTGCGCCAGAACCCGGCGCCCGGTCAAGCGAACGGGCAGGCCCGGACAGAAGTTTTTACGGGTCGGGAAGCCCACCGACCGAGGGGCGTGGCCAAGACCGGAGCGACCGCTGGAAGCGCGTCTGCGGACAGACTCCCTAGGCCGAGAAGGGCAGCGGAACGATCAAGGCCGGAATCTCGGTTCCGGAGTCCGAACGCACCAACAGCGCCGTGCCCGGGGCGTTGCACTCCTTGCGCACGTAGCCCAGGGCGATGGGACAGCCCAAGCGGGGTGAGCGGATCACGCTGGTGAGCGACCCCACCTCGCGGCCGTTGTGGAGGATCTTGTCGCCGCGGGCCGGCAGCGGGGCGGACGGGTCGAAGCGCAGCCCCCGAAGGGCCTTGGTCACCTGCCCATAGGTGCGGATGCGGGCGATGGTCTCCTGGCCGATGTAGCAGCCCTTGGTGTAGCTGATGCCATTCCGGTCGAGGCCGGCCTCCGGCGGCAGATGGCTTTCGTCCATGTCCACGCCGAAGCGTGGGACGCCCGCCTCGATGCGCGCCAGGTCGAGAGCCGACCACCCCACGGGTCGCCCGCCCAGCGATCGCACGGCCAGGCAGAGCTTGTCCCAGACCATACCCAGGGCCGCGGAAGGGACGAACAGGTCGACCCCCCGACTGCCCGTACGCGCGTGGGTCGCCCAGTACAGGTCGCCCAGTTCCGCATCCGGTCGATGAACGATGGCATGGCTCCCAACACCCACGACCAAACCGGGGTCCAGCAAGGCGGGAACCTCAAACGCCTTCGGACCCTGGAGCGAGAACAGGCCGTAGTGCCCTGCCACATCCACCGACTGCACATCGTCGGCCACGATGTGGTGATCGAGGCGCTCGATGAGCGCCGGCGTCAGGCCAGGCTCGACATCGAGCAGCAACTCGTCGGCCAGGGCGTAGACATGAACATCGGCCTGCATCCGTCCCTTGGGCGAGGTGAAGGCCGCATAGCAGCCCTGCCCCGGCTGGAGGGCCTGGATGTCGTTGGTCACCTGCCCATGCAGGAGGCGCACCCGGTCGGCGCCCAACAGGCACAGGCGACCGCGGAAGCTCAGGTCGGCCAGACCAACGGAGCCCTGGAGCGCCGAGTACTCGGCCGCAACATCGCCGTAGTGCGCCACCGCCTCCATGCCTTGGAGTTCGGTGAAGACGGCGCCCTGTTCGGCGTGGAATTCATGGAGGGCGAGCATGCGAGCGATCAGGTGACAGGCGGCAAGAGGATCGGGACCGGGGGAGAACGGGTCAGGCCGGGTTGGACACGGACACCCGCCGACGCCCGGGAATCCCCCTGCCTCGCCGGCCATCGGCCACCCGGACGCCACCCCGAACTACTTCGTGCCCTGGTCGATCCAGGCGCGCAGCAGGCCGACCTCCTCCTTGCTGAAGGGTTTGCCCTTGCCCTCGGGGGGCATGTTCTCGTCCTCGGACATCAACCGGGCGACGCTGGCGACGAAGGTGCTCTTGGCGCTGGCACCCTTCTCGAACCCCGGGCCGTTGGACCCGCCCTTGAGGGTGGCCTCGAGGGAATCGAGCCGCAGCTTGCCCTTCTGCTTCTCGGCCCCGTGGCACTTGAAGCAGGAGCGCTCGAAGAGGGGCTTGATGTCCTTTTCGTAGGTG
>JBIKMQ010000388.1:0-3487 GCA_044359215.1 Candidatus Chromulinivoraceae bacterium | reverse complement strand
GCCAACCGGAGGCACCTTTCGCGCGTGCTCGGGGTCTTCATCGAGGACCTCTCCGAGTTCCGCCATGCGCTGGATGCCGGCGATGCGACGGCCCTCGAGGAATTCTTCCGACAGGCCAAGACGCGGCGCGACCAGCGCTACCCGGACCCGGATCCCCGCCGAACCGCCCGAACCGATGCCACTGCCTGACCTCATCGAGATCGTCCCTCCGCCCGCGCCGGCCTTCGTGTCGATCACGGTGCCCGGTTCGAAGAGCATCACCAACCGGGCCCTGATCCTCGCGGCCCTGGCCTCGGGCACCGTGACATTGTATGGCGCCCTCTGGAGCGAGGACACCCAGGTGATGGTCGAATGCCTGCGGCGGATGGGCTTTGCCGTCGGGGTGGCCATGGACATCGCCGAGGAGGGCAACCGGATCATCCAGGTGGAGGGGCAGGGGGGGCGCATCCCGCTGGCCGGCACCGAGGCCGCACCGCTCGAGCTGCATGTGGGCAACGCGGGCACCGCCGCGCGATTCCTCGCGGCCATGGTGTGCCTCGGCCGCGGCGTCTACCGGCTCTCCGGGGTCCCGCGAATGCACCAGAGGCCGCAGGCATCCCTGCTGCAGGCCCTCCGTGCCTTGGGCTACCGGGTCGACGCCCCGGGGGATCGCCTGCCCGCGGTCATCCATGGCACCGGTCCCCGGCCGGGGTCGGCGCAGGTGAGCGTGGCCGAGAGCTCGCAGTTCGCCTCGGCCCTCCTGCTGCCGGGACGGGGCGCCGGCTGGGAGGTGCTCGTCTCGGACGCCAACCCCGACGAGCTTCCGTATGTCGAGATGACCCGCCGGCTGGTCGAGGCCTTCCCGCATGGTGGTGGCGAGTTCCGCATCGAGCCAGACGCCTCCAGCGGCAGCTACTTCTGGGGCGCGGCTCGCCTCCTGGGCAAGAACCGGGTCGAGGTGGCCCGCTGGCCGGGCTCAGGATGGCAGGTCGACGCGCGCTACCCCGACTTCCTCGACCTGCCCTCCGAGGTGTCGCGGGAGCGCGACCTGGGCGACAGCATCATGACGGCCATCGCGCTGGCCCCGCTGGAGGACCACCCGGTGCGCTTCACCGACCTGGGCCGGCTGCGGCTCCAGGAGTGCGAGCGGGTCGTGGCGCTCCGCACCGAGTTGACCAAGTGCGGTGCCCTGGTCTCCGAGTCGGGCGACAGCCTGCTGGTGCGGCCATCGATCCTCCACGGGGCGGAGATCGAGACCTACGAGGATCACCGCATGGCCATGTGCTTCGCCATGCTGGGGTTGCGGATCCCGGGCATCCGCATCCGCAACCCGCGCTGCGTGCGCAAGACCTTCCCGAATTTCTTCCACAAGCTGGCCGCCCAGCCGCCCTTCGGCCTCGGGGCCCTCGTCCTCGACGTGGCCACCGGCCGGGTGATGTCCCCGAAAGAACTCAACGCCGAATGAAGTCCGAGACCCTCCAGTTGCCCCAGGTCATCGCCGTCGACGGTCCCAGCGCCTCCGGCAAGGGCACCCTGTCGCGTCGGTTGGCGCGGGAGCTCGGATACCTCTACGTCGACTCCGGGGCCATGTACCGCACCCTGGCCTGGCATTGCCTCCGGCGGGGCATCCGCGTCGAGAAGCCCATGACCGATGCCGACGAGAAGGCGGTCATCCGCCAGCTCCGTTCCTGGAAGTGGGAGATCCGGGTCGTCGACGGCCAGGCGTGGATCCATGTCGACGGCTACTTCCCGGGCACCGAGATCCGAACCGATGCGGTCGAGAAGGCCGTGCCCGTGGTCGCCCAGATCGGCAAGGTGCGCGACTGGATGGTGACCCGCCAGCGGCAGTGCGCCGCGCTGGGCCCCCTGGTGATGGAGGGGCGCGACATCGGCACCGAGGTGTTCCCGCTGGCCCCCGTGAAGTTCTTCCTCGAGGCCGACGCCGCCGAGCGCCAGCGGCGCATCGCCGACCGCGGGGGCTCCACCGACGGGGCCTGGCGCGACAGCATGGACATCCACCGCAAGAAGGGGGCCCTCATCCCGGCGCTGGACTCCATCCGCATCGACAACACGGGACAGACCCCTGACGAGACCTTCGCCGTGCTCCTGGGTCACGTGCGCGTGCGCCTCGACCCGAAGGCCCCCCGCGTCGCAGGCGACTGAAACCCATGGACCCCGACGTCTCCGAGACCGCGATGGGCCGACTCCGGGGCGGCGCCGGGGATGCCTTCCGGCCGATCCTGCGGGGACGGGTCCTCCGGTGGCTGCGGGTCGCGGCGATGCTGCTGCTCCCGTGGTCCGAGGCGATGGCCGCCGGTGACGAGGTCCTGGTGGTCTACAATTCCCGCATGCCCGCCTCGGAGGCGGTCGCCAGGCACTACGCGCAGCGTCGCCAGGTGCCGGAGTCCCAGGTGCTGGGGCTTCCGTTGCCGGAATCCGCGAACCTCGGGCGCGCCGAGTACGTACGCAGCCTCGCGGAACCGATCCGCCGGCACCTGGTCGCCAAGGGGTTGGCCGAGTGGGTTCCGGACGCCGTTCCCTCGCCACGCGGCACGCCGGCCGGGTCCGCCCGGAAGTCCTCCCGCCTGGTCCATACGTCCATCCGCTACCTGCTGCTCTGCCACGGGGTGCCCTGGTACATCCCGCACGACGCCGCGCTGCGCAGCGACCTCAAGGAACTGCCGCCGCCGCTGCAGCGCAATGATGCGTCGGTGGACCAGGAGTTGGCGCTGTTGGCGCGCCCCGGCGGGCACGACCCGATGGGGGTGACCCCCAACCCGGCCCTCGGGGCCACCAACGCGGCCCGCCTCCATCCCACCAACGGGGTGTTCCTGGTGACCCGTCTGGACGGCCCGACGCCGGAAATCGCCCGGGGCCTGGTCGACAAGGCCCTCGAGGCGGAGTCCGGTGGGGTCTGGGGGCATGCCTACATCGACCTCCGGGGGCTCACCGAGGGCGCGTACCTCTGGGGAGACCAGATGATCACCAACGCGGCCACGGCGGCCAAGCGGCTGGGCTTCGAGACCTTCGTCGACAACCAGCCGGTGACCCTCGGGGTGGGGTACCCGCTGAGCCAGGTAGCCCTGTATGTCGGGTGGTACGACAGCGGGGTGACCGGCCCCTTCTACCGGGCCTCCGTCGAGTTCATGCCCGGGGCCTTCGCCTACCACCTTCATTCCTTCAGCGCGGCCAACCTCCGTTCGGCCTCGGAGAACTGGGTGGGGCCGCTGCTGGCCCGGGGTGCGACGGCGACGATGGGTTGCGTGGCCGAGCCCTATCTGCGGTTCACCCCGGACATCGCCGTGTTCCTCGAGCGGTGGGGGTATGCCGGCATGACCTTCGGCGAGGCCGCCGCCGCGTCCCACCCGGTGCTCTCCTGGCAGACCGTGGTGGTCGGCGATCCCCTGTACCGGCCCTTCGGGCGCTCCCTTGCCGAGCATGGCAGCCGGCTCGACGCGGAGGGCGATCCACGGACGGCCTACGCGCTGGTGCGCAACGCCAACCTGCA
>JBIKMQ010000387.1:0-3497 GCA_044359215.1 Candidatus Chromulinivoraceae bacterium | reverse complement strand
GTGTACGGACCGCTGGTGCACCGGACCGTGCTGCGGGCCCAGGGCCTGCCGCAGGTGCGCATCAGCATCGACACCCAGACCACGCTGACCGAGAGCGAGGAGGTCCAGATGTGGGATACGGTGCTCGCCCTCAACGGCATCACCATGATCCCGCAGGGGGAGAAATTCGTGACGGCCGTGCCCGTCGCGCAGGCGTTGCAGGAGGGTGCCCGGTTCTCGAACAAACCCTCCGACCAGTACGCCGAGGCCAGCCAGTTCGTCACCCACGTCGTCACCCTCAAGCACGTGGCCATCGAGGAGGCCGTCCCGACGATCACGCCCTTCGCCAAGAACGCCAACGGCATCGTGGCCCTGGCGAGCACCAAGACCCTCGTGCTGCGCGACTACGCCATCAACGTGAAGCGCATGCTGGAGATCCTCGCCAAGATCGACATCGAGGTGGAGGAGGACTTCCAGCTCGAGGTGATTCCCATCAAGTACGGCAAGGTCGACGAGATCTACGCGACGCTGACCAGCGTCATCGGCGGCGGTGGCGTCAGCGGCACCCCGGGCGGTGGCGTCGGTGGGGTGGGCGGCATGGGCGGGATGGGAGGCATGGGTGTCGGTGGCATGGCTGGCCGGCGCGGCGGCGTGGGTGGGATGGGAGGCATGGGGACCGGCTTCAACAACCAGTTCGGCGGGGCGGGACAGTTCGGTGGCGGGGTGAATCAGTTCGGCGGCGGTGGACGTCTCGGAACCGGATCCCGGTTGGGAGCCCAGCAAATCGGCGGAGGTGCGGTCCAGCCCGGCGGGGCGGCGGTCAACACGGGCACGTTCCAGAACCGTTTCAATGCGATGGGGCGGGGCGGGGCTGGACCCGGGTCCGGTTACGGAGGCCTCTCCGACCTGCTGCAGACCGTCAGCATCACCGCCGACACGCGGTCCAATTCGCTGATCGTCTATGGCAACAAGAAGGACATCGCCAAACTTCGGGAGGTGCTGACCAAGGTCGACACGCTCCTGCCTCAGGTGCTGGTCGAGGCGATCATCATGGAGGTCAACCTCAGCTCCGGCTGGAACTATGGCGTCAGCGCCGCCCAGCGTCCGGCGCAGTTCGGCGACAACGCCAACAACCGCGGCGGTGGCGTGGTGAACAATCCGGGTGGGGCCCCCCTTGGCACCGGCTCGGAATTCCTCAAGCAAATCGGCCGTTCCACCGGCGGGGCGGTCGGCACCAACGTGGTCAGCGGCATCCCGGCGACCTCGGGTTCCGGCCTCTCCTACTTCGCCCAGATCGGCCAGAACTGGGACATCGCCCTGAGCGCCATCGCGGCCGACAGCCGGGTCAACGTCATCCAGCGCCCCCGGGTCATCACCTCGCATGCCATGCCCGGAAGCTTTTTCGTCGGTTCCGAGGTGCCCTTCGTCTCCGGCTCGTTCTTCGGTGGCGGCACCTTCGGCAACAGCCAGTCGATCACCCGGCAAGAGGTCGGTGTGGGCCTCAACGTGACCCCCTTCATCACACCGGACAACCTGGTGGTGATGCAGATCGACCAGACGGTCGACAACCTTGGGGCGAACCTCGATCTGGGCAATGGACTGAGCGCTCCGCAGACCCAGACCCGATCGGCGAGCTCATTCGTCACCGTTCGCGACAAGGATGCGGTGCTGCTGGGCGGCTACATCACCACCAGCACCGACAAGCAGAAATCCGGCGTGCCCCTGCTGAAGGACATCCCCTACCTCGGGGCCGCCTTCTCCAAGCGCAGCCAGAACAGCGCCCGGACCGAGCTCATGATCCTCATTCGTCCGAGCATCCTCGCAACTCCAGCCGACGCCGGCGAGGTTGCCGACCAGGAGCGCCAACGCCTGCCCGGTGTGCGTGTGGCGGAGAAGG
This sequence comes from Candidatus Chromulinivoraceae bacterium, assembly GCA_044359215.1. Lineage (GTDB taxonomy): Bacteria > Verrucomicrobiota > Verrucomicrobiia > Limisphaerales > UBA9464 > SXXZ01. The sequence goes on along the minus strand of JBIKMQ010000387.1, from coordinate 1,621 downwards.
AGTTCGAGAACAACGAGAAGGCCGAGGCCCGCAAGGCCAAGCGCCAGCTCAAGGAATAACCCACGCCGGATCATGGGACTCCGGAGGGATACGGTTTCCGGAAGGCGAGGCCGACACGGATCATTCCGCGTGACTCCAACGGGGCGTCCAACCACCTCGGAGGATCTCGAGTCTCCTGGCGTGCCCGTTTTCTCGGTGTGGCCTGAGTGGCACCGGACTCTCGTCGTCCGTCTCGGAACCCTGCCTGCCAGCCTGTCTCCTGCGGGAGGCGCCCGGGGCTGCCGGAAGCCCAAGGGCTTTTGTGTCCTCCCGACAGGGAATGGCTCCATGGGGCGTTGCATCGCAATCCGAAGGCTTTGGGGATTGCCGCTCGGGGGCGGGCTCCGCAGATTCCGTCCATGAATCCTTCACCCGCAAACCCGAATCCGGGCCGTCGCGGTTTCCTGGGCGCGGGCGGTGCCCTGATGGCGGCCGGGGTTGCCGCCGCGCTGAATCCGATCCGCGCGCAGGCAGGTGGGGTGGTCCCGCTTGAGCCTCGCATCCGTCTGGCGATCGCGTCGTATTCCTATTGGCATTTCCGCGACCCCAAGGTCTCCATCCACGAGGTGATCGAGCGGGCCGCCGCCCTTGGGGCCGAAGGGGTGGACATTCTCCATCGGCAGATGGACATCCCCGAGAAGGAACCGCTGAACGCCAGCCACCGTGCCTATCTGGCGGACTTGAAGCGACATGCCTTCCGCCACGGGATCTCCCTGGTCTGCCTCTCGATCCACCAAGACTTCGTCGATCCCGATCCGAAGTTCCGCGAGAGCCAGGTCGCCCACACCTTGAAGTGCATCGATATTGCCGCGGCTCTCGGCGTTCCTTGCGTGCGGATCAACTCCGGCCGATGGAACACCATCGCCTCGTTCGACGACCTCATGAAAGCCCGTGGGGAGGAGCCGGTGCCGGCGGGATACACCGAGGCACAGGGGTTCCAATGGTGCATCGATTGTCTGCAGCAGTGCCTTCCCCATGCGGCGGCGGCGGGAGTCACCCTTGCTGTCGAGAACCATTGGGGGTTGACCCGGACGGTGGAGGGTTTGCTCACGATCGCATCGGCCATCGACTCGCCGTTCTTCGGCCTGCTGATGGATACCGGCAATTTCCTCGAAAATCCCTACGACCGCCTGCGCCGGATCGCTTCGAGGACCGTGATGGTGCAGGCCAAGGACTATCCGGGAGGCGGCGAATGGTACACCCTCGACCTGGATTACCGACGCATTGCCCGGATCCTCCGGGAGAGTGGATTCCGGGGGTGGGTTTCCCTCGAAATGGAGGGCAAGGAACCCGCGGGTACGGCCGTGCCCAAGAGTTTCCGGAAACTCCGCCGCGCGTTCTCCGCTTGAAGGCGGGAGAAGTCCGGCCGCCAATCCTTCCGCAATCCGGTCGCCCCATCCCGACGGGCTGCATTCCCGGGGCTTTGCCCCGGGGAGGCGGGCACCCTTCCAGGATCCCCCCCCGGATTCAGGGTGGGCTCGCCGTGCCGTGGATCTGCCGGAGGTGTGGCTTCCATGGCACCGCCTTCTGGGTCAGCATGGCCGCGTGATCGGTTTGATTGCCGGAAGCAAATCCCTGCCGT
>JBIKMQ010000386.1:0-3502 GCA_044359215.1 Candidatus Chromulinivoraceae bacterium | reverse complement strand
AGTTGAACCAGATGTCCCAGTCGGCGCGGGCGGCGGGCGAGCGGATCTTCGACATCCTCGACGCCCCGCCTGAACCCCCGGGCGACGGGCCGGCCGAAGCCCACCCCGGGGCCTCCGCGCCCCACCGTTTCCGGGGCGATGTGGTCTTCAGCGGCGTGTCCGCCTCCTACGAGGGCCGGGCCGAGGCGCTGGCGGGCATCGACCTGGAGGTCCATGCCGGACAGACCATCGCCCTGGTGGGTCCGACGGGCGCCGGCAAGTCCACGCTGGTAAACCTGCTGCCCCGGTTCTACCCGATCGCCACGGGGCGGATCACGATCGATGGACGGCCGCTGGAGTCCGTCCCGCTGGTCCACCTGCGCTCCCAGATCGCCGTCGTGAGCCAGGAACCCTTCCTCTTCAACGGAACCATCCGCGAGAACATCCTGTACGGCCGGCTCGACGCCTCCGAGACCGAGATGATCGCGGCGGCCGAGACGGCCAACGCCGCGGAGTTCATCCGGCGCCTGCCCGACGGCTTCGACACCCGGGTCGGCGAGCGGGGCATCCGCCTGAGTGTCGGCGAGAAGCAGCGCATCAGCATCGCCCGGGCCCTGCTCAAGGACGCCCCCATCCTCATCCTCGACGAGGCCACGGCCAGCGTGGACACGGCCACCGAGCGCCTGATCCAGGAGGCGCTCCGGCGCCTGATGAGCCACCGCACGAGCTTCGTGATCGCCCACCGGCTCGGGACCATCCGCGACGCCGACCTGATCGTCGTGCTCAGGGATGGCCGCATCGTGGAGCGCGGGACGCACACCGCTCTCCTGGCCGCAGAGGGGCTCTACGCCCGCCTGCACCGTGCCCAGGAGGCCACTGCGGCCCTCCATTGACCGGCCTTTCGACGACGACCATCCCTCCCATCACCGCCCCATGGACACCCTCATCGCCCAGCTCGACCGACACCTCCGCAGCCGCCCCGTGCTCGGGCGCGACGTGTACCTCGCCAAGACCGCCGTGGTCGTCGGCGACGTGACCCTGGGCGACGAGTCCAGCGTCTGGTACGGGGCCGTGCTGCGCGGGGACATCAACCGCATCGTCGTGGGCCGCGGAACCAACATCCAGGACAACGCCGTGCTGCACCTGGCCGATGAACTGCCGTGCATCCTCGGGGACCATGTGACCGTCGGCCATTCGGCCAACGTGCACGCCTGCACCGTGGGCGACCGCTGCCTGGTGGGCATGGGCGCGACGATCCTTGACGGGGCGGTGATCGGCGAGGAATGCCTCATCGGGGCCCATGCCCTGGTCACGCCGGGCACCCGGATCCCGGCCGGCTCGATGGTGCTGGGCTCCCCCGCCAAGGTCGTCCGGCCGCTCACCCCCGAGGAGCGCTCCCGGCTCAAGCACTGGGCCGACAAGTACGTGGTCAACGGCGCCTACTGCCTGCGTCACGGGTTGCACGTCGGCCAACCCCTGTGAACGGGCCCGTCGACGGGCCCTGTCTGCGGGCGCGCCGGTTCAGCCAGCATTTTCCAGCGGCAGGGCACTGATCTCGAGCATCCGCTCGATGGGCCTTCGGGCGCGCTCCAGGATCGCCGGAGACAGCTCGACCTGCGGCTCGAGGGTGGCCATGCAGTCGCGCAGCTTCTCGAGCGTGTTCATCTTCATGAAGCGGCACTCGTTGCAGGCGCACCGCTCGGTCGGCGCGGGGATGAAGTGCTTGTCCGGGCACTCCTTCTGAAGGCGGTGCAACATGCCCGCCTCGGTGGCGATGATGATGTCCCTGGCGGTCGTCTTCCGGCACCAAGCCACCATCTTCTCGGTCGAGCAGACCTCGTCGGCCAACATCCGCACCGATCGGGTGCACTCCGGGTGCGCCACGACCGGGGCCCCGGGGAACTGCTGGCGGATCCGGGTGATGGCCTGGTGGGTCCACTCCACGTGGACGTAGCAGTTGCCCTTCCAGAGGGTCATCGGCCGCCCCGTCTGCTCGATCACCCAGGCGCCGAGATTCTCGTCGGGTACGAAGAGCAGCGGACGATCCTTCGGGGCATGCTGCACGATCTTGACCGCGTTGCCGCTGGTCACGATGCAGTCGCTCAGGGCCTTCACCTCGGCCGAGCAGTTGATGTAGGCGATGGTGTAGAAGTCGGGATTCGTGGCCTGCAACTCCCGCAGCTTGGAGGCCGGGCAGCTTTCCTCGAGGGAACAGCCCGCGTCGCGATCCGGCAGGATGACCCGCTTGCCCGGGTTGAGGATCTTGGCCGTCTCGGCCATGAAGTGCACGCCGCAGAAGACGATCACGTCCGCCGGGGTCCTCGCCGCCTGCTGGGACAGGCCGAGCGAATCGCCGACGAAATCGGCCACGTCCTGGATCTCCGGCACCTGGTAGTTGTGGGCGAGGATCACCGCGTTGTGCCGGCGCTTCAGCTCGAGGATCTCCCTGGACAAGGCATCGACCTGGGCCGGGGGCACAGGCCTGCGGACGGACGGGATCATGGTTTCGGACGCATGGACCATGAGGATGACGCTAAGGCCCGGAACCTCCGGTGCCAAGGTCCGGCTCCGGCCCGGGCACGCTCATCACCTCCTTTGGACAAGGCCACCACCCGGGTGTCACGCGGGAAAACGACTCTCCGTCGAACCGGGGGCGCCCACCGGCGGAACCTGGTCGGCGCGATGCCTGGCAGCCGTCTCCTCTGATCCTTCCCTCCAGGGTCGCAGAAGCCTAGGGTTCACCACTGTGTTTCGGCCGTGCATCGATCTGCGCAATGGGAAGGTCGTCCAGATCGTCGGGGGGACCCTCGACGATGCGGGCACGTCCACGCTCACCCGTTTCGAGTCCGAGCGCCCGCCGTCCTGGTATGCGGAACTTTACAGGAAGGACGGCCTCACCGGCGGCCATGTCATCGCCTTGGGGCCGGGCAACGAGGCCGCGGCGCGCGACGCCCTCGGGGCCTGGCCGGGCGGCCTTCAGTACGGCGGCGGGGTGACCCTCGACAACGCCACGGCCTGGCTCGAGGCCGGCGCCTCGCAGGTGATCGTCACCTCGTGGGTGTTCCGCGACGGCACCCTTGACCGGCAACGCCTGGCCGAGCTGGTGCAACGCGTGGGCCGGGAGCGCCTCGTGCTCGACCTGAGCTGCCGCACGCGCGACGGCCGCTACTGGGTGGTCACCGACCGTTGGCAGCGCTTCACCTCGCTGGAGGTCGATGAGGCCGTCTGCCACGACCTGGCCGGGTCCTGCTCCGAGTTCCTGATCCATGCGGTGGATGTCGAGGGACTGTGCCGGGGCATTGATCTTGGGCTGGTCGAATCGCTCGCCCGCTGGTGCCCCATCCCCGCAACCTACGCCGGCGGAGCCCGATCGATCGAGGACCTCAAGACCGTGCAACGCGTGGGCGGCGGTCGCATCCACCTCACCATCGGATCGGCGCTGGACCTCTTCGGCGGATCCGACGTCCGCTACGCCGACTGCGTCGCGTTCAACCGGTCCCTCACCTCCGACTCCCTCACCCCA
>JBIKMQ010000385.1:0-3504 GCA_044359215.1 Candidatus Chromulinivoraceae bacterium | reverse complement strand
CCGGGGGGCGACCGGTGAACGTCCCGGCCAACCTGCCCCGGATCGCCGCCGGCCTGGCCGACCACCTGGGTGTTCCCGCCGCGGACCTGGCCGCGCTGTGCGAGGCGAACTGGCGGAGGTTCTTCGGCCGGCCGGGCTCCGGGGCCTGACGGCCGGACAGGCCCGGAGACGACGGACGATCGCTCAGAGGGCGCGCCGGATGCGCAGGAGCTGGCGCAGCAGCGCGGGCATCTGGTCCAGAGGGATCATGTTCGGACCGTCGCTCAGGGCCCGGTCGGGCTCGGGGTGCGTCTCGATGAAGAGCCCGTCGACGCCGGCGGCGACGGCGCAGCGGGCCAGCACCGGTCCAAATTCCCGCTGCCCGCCGGAGGAATCGCCCTGTCCGCCCGGCAACTGCACCGAGTGGGTCACGTCGAAGACGGTGGGGAAACCCAGTCCGGCAAGGATCGGCACCGAGCGCATGTCGGCGACGAGGTTGTGGTATCCGAAGGTGGTGCCGCGCTCGGTGAGCAACAGGCGGCGATTGCCCGTCTCGGCCGCCTTGGCCGCCACGTTCCGCATGTCCTGCGGGGCCAGGAACTGGCCCTTCTTGAGGTTCACGATCCGGCCGGTGGCGGCGGCGGCCTGCACCAGGTCGGTCTGGCGGCACAGGAAGGCGGGGATCTGCAGGATGTCGCAGACGGCCGCGGCGGCGACCGCCTGCCCGGGCGTGTGGACGTCGGTCAGCACCGGCACCCCGACCTCGGAGCGGACCCGGCGCAACACCTCCAGCCCCCCGGCCACCCCGGGTCCCCGGAACGACTGTCCGGACGAGCGGTTGGCCTTGTCGAAGCTGGCCTTGAAGACATACGGCATGCCCAGGCGCCGGCACACGGCCTTCAGGGTGCGTGCGATCTGGAGGCACAGCTCCTCGCTCTCGATGACACAGGGACCCGAGATCAGGAAGAGCCCCTTGCGACGGTTCAGGCTGCGCCACAGCGGAAGGATGGAATCGCTCACCCCGGAGGTCATCGGGGGCGCGCGCCTGTTTCGCAATCCCGGAGTTGGCGTCAAGACCGGGGGATCGGGGACACGGGATACCCCATGGCCCCCGCCCGTGCAGGAATCGCGACGGGACCGAGACGGACCGGAGATCGACTGGAGGTCGACTGGAGGTCGACCGGATCTTGCATCGGCGGCACATCTGCGGCTGAGTCTTGGGCCTCGGACCGCGTCCTCTGACCATGGCTTCCCATTTGAACGTCTCCGTCGGGCACTGGGTGGGCTTCTCGGCCTTCGTGCTGGGAGCCCTCGCGCTCGACCTGGGCTTGTTCCACCGGAAGAGCCAGGAGGTGCGCGTCCGGGAGGCCCTCTTCTGGACCTCGGTCTGGGTGGTCTGCACGCTCCTGTTCGGGCTGGCCGTGGCACCCCGGGTGGTTCCCGGATGGGACGTCTCCACCTCGGCGCTGTTCCTGACGGGCTACCTGGTGGAGCTGTGCCTGTCGATGGACAACGTGCTGGTCATCGCCGTCATCTTCTCCTACTTCGGCGTCCCCAAGCCTTGGCAGCACCGGGTGCTCTTCTGGGGCATCCTCGGGGCCCTGGTGCTCCGGGGGACCATGATCTGGCTCGGTTCCGAGCTCCTCGAGCGCGTCCACTGGGCGCTCCACGTCTTCGGGGTATTCCTGATCGCGACCGGCGTGAAGATGCTGCTCGTGCGGGAGGACGAAAAACCTCCCGATCTGTCGAAGAACCCCGTGGTGCGGCTGTTGCGCCATTGCCTCCCCATCAGCGACGCCTTCGACCACGAGCGCTTCACCATCCGGTCGGGCGGCCGTTGGATGCTCACCCCGCTGGCCGTGGTCCTGGTGGTGGTGGAGACGACCGACGTGTTGTTCGCGGTGGACTCGATCCCGGCGATCTTCGGCATCACCCGGGAGCCGTTCCTCGTCTTCACCTCCAACATCTTCGCCATCCTGGGCCTGCGCTCGCTGTACTTCGTCCTCGCCTCGGCGATGGGTTACTTCCACCACCTCAAGACGGGGCTGGCCTGCGTGCTGGTGTTCATCGGGGCCAAGATGCTCGCGGAGGAGGTCCTGCTGCGGTTCCTCGGCGACCGGCTCAAGTACGTGTCCCTGGCGGTCGTCATGGGCCTGCTCGGCGTGTCCATCCTCGCATCGATCCTGACGGCACGGACGGAATCGGGCGACGGAAAGGGCCCGGACGCTTGAGCCCGCGGTGGGTTCTGGAGGACACCGACGCGGGCCAGGCGGAGGCCCTGCGCCGCGCCTTGGGGCTGCCCGGTCTGGTGGCCGACTGCCTCGTCCGGCGGGGGATCGCCACCCCCGGGGCCGCCGAGGCCTTCCTCGAGCCCCGCCTGAGGTCGCTCTCGGACCCGATGATCCTGCCGGACATCCTGCCGGCCATCGAGCGGCTCTTCCGGGCACGCCGGGATGGCGAGATGCTGGTCATCTTCGGCGACTACGATGTCGATGGGGTGACCTCGACCGCGATCCTCACAGAGGTGCTCTCGGCGCTTGGCTGGCGGTGCGCCCAGTACCTGCCGCACCGACGCGACGAGGGCTACGGCCTGAGCCAGGCCGGCGTGGAGAACTGTCTGGCGCGCCATCCCGCCACGCTGTTGTTGGCGGTGGACTGCGGATCCACGGCGGTCGGGCCCATCGGCTGGCTCAACGGGCGCGGGGTCGACGTGCTGGTGCTCGACCATCACCAGTTGAGCGATCCCCTGCCCCCGGCGCTGGCCCTGGTGAATCCGCTCCGGTCCGAGGACCCTTCGACGGCTCCCTACTGCTCGGCGGGCCTGGCCTTCAAGCTCGCCCATGGGCTGGTGAAGCAGGGACGGGAAGCCGGCCTGCCGAGGTTCGACACCTACCACCTCAAGTCCCTGCTCGACCTCGTGGCCCTCGGCACCGTGGCCGACCTGGTCCCGCTGGTCGGGGAGAACCGGGTGCTCGTGCACGCCGGCCTCGAACGTCTCGAGACCACCCACCGGCCAGGCCTGCAGGCCCTCAAGCGCGTGGCCAGGACCCGCAGCCCGCTGGGGGTCCACGAGGTGGGCTTCCAACTGGGCCCGCGCCTCAATGCCGCCGGGCGACTGGAGACGGCCGAGGACGCGCTCCGGCTGCTGCTCTGCGACCGGGACGACGAGGCGGCCAGCCTCGCGGAGGTGCTCGACCGGCAGAACAGGGACCGGCAGGAGGTCGAACGACGCATCGCCCAGGAGGCCGGCGACCGGGTGCGCGCCGGGTTCGACGCGGCGCGCGACCTGGTGATCGTGGAGGGCGATCCCTCGTGGCACATCGGCGTGGTGGGGATCGTCGCGTCCCGGGTGTTGCGCGAGTTCCACCGGCCGACCCTGATCCTCGGCGGGGATGGCGAGGTGTGGCGCGGCTCGGGGCGCAGCATCCCCGGATTCGACCTGGCGGCGGCACTCCGGGACTGCTCGGACCTCCTGAAGAAGCACGGAGGCCACGCCATGGCGGCCGGGCTTTCCATCGAACCGTC